>DASYLQ010000393.1:0-9916 GCA_036009485.1 Janthinobacterium sp. | reverse complement strand
CAGCTGGCGGCGCAGCAAGGCGTCAGCATGCCCCAGGTGACGTCGGACGGCGGTATCAGCGTGAACGCCTGCGTCACGCCGGAAATGGCGGCGAAACAGCAAATCCCGACTGGGCAGCAAGGCAATTGCGTCAGCAATAATATACCGGTCAGCGGCGGCTTGAACATGTCCTTCGCCTGCACCAATCCGGCTTCCAGCGGCCGCGGCACGCTCACTTATATCGGCGATACGGGCTTCACGATGGCGATGAATGTCACCACCAGCGCCCGCGGCGCGCCGGAACAGGTGACGCTGAACTCGACCGGCAAATGGCTGGGCGCTTGCCCGCCCGGCGCGCACTGATTCGAGCAGGCGGGGCCGCAACGCCCCTCAGTGCGCCTCCAGATACGTCTGGTACCAGTGGCGCGCCAGCGTGGCGACAGGGCCGACCGGCAGGCGGCGCGACTCGTAGCGGATGCAGGGCATGACCTTGGCGTAATTGCCGGTGCTGAAAATTTCCACGGCTGTATCCAATTCCTCCGGCAACACTACCCGCTCTTCCACCGCGATCCGGTCTTTCGCCAACAGCGCGATGACGCGGGCGCGCGTGATGCCGGCCAGGAAGGTGCCGTTGGCGGCCGGCGTCACCACCTGGCCTTGCGGCGTCACCAGGAACAGGTTCGCCGTGGCGAATTCGGCCACATGGCCTTCGCTATCGAGCACCACGCAGCCGTCGAAGCCGCGTCCATTCGCCTCGCGGATCGCCGTGGCCGTGTTCACGTACAGGGCCGAGGCCTTGGCGTCGGTCGGCGCCATCGACCGGTCAGGGCGGCGCCGGTCCGACAGGCAGGCCGAGAAACCGGTGAACGGCGGCAGCGGCGCATCGAACAGGGTCAGCGCGAAGGCGCTCTTTTCCGCCACCGGGACCAGGAAACCGTCGGTGGCGAACACCAGCGGGCGCAGATACAGTTCCGCGTCGGCGGGAAACCTGGCGACGCCTTCGCGGCACAGCTTTTCCATGGCCTCGACGCCCAGCGGGCAAGCCAGGCCGACGCGCTCGGCGGAATCGATCACTCGCTGCAGGTGCAGGCGCAGGTCGGGCAGATGGCCGCGAATCGCACGGGCGCCGTCGAACACGGAAGAGCCCAGCCAGACGCTGTGGTCCATCGCGCCGAATAGCGGAGTGTTACCCTCCGACCAGTTTCCATTGAAATAAGTCAGGTACATGGCGCGTCTCCGGAGTGTGTTAGATCGGGATATTTTAATCCCGATAGACCTTCTCCAGAAACAATTTCCCTCCGCAAAATGACCGGGATGCAGGCCGGCCGGAGCGCTCGTCAAGACGAATCAGAAGGAATGGCGCAAGCCGAGATTGACGGCGCTGGTGCCGCGCCCCCGTTCGGTTTCATTGCCGACGGTATAGGCGGCGCCGTTCTTGTTATAGATCTTGGCGTAGGCGGCATAGAAGCCGGTGCGTTTCGAAAATGCGTAGGTGACGCCGATGGCGATCTGGTTTGCATCCTGGTTCAACAAGCTGCGGTCATCCTTGTGGATATACGAAGCCAGGTAGGTGGTCGCGCCGCGCGGCATCGCGATGCCGATCAGCGCATCGCGGCTGTCGGTGGAGGGATTGGTCTGCGCCAGCGCGCCATAAGGATTGTCGATATCCCAGGCCGAACTGTCCTGGCCCCTGTTGCGGCCCAGGCCGGCGTAGGCGATGGCGGCGCCAAAATTGAAGTTGGCCGCCACCAGGGTGTTGCGCGCCGAATTGTCGGCCGCCGGCACGACGGCGGTGGCGCCGACCATGCTGTACTTGCGCTGGTAGGCGATGCTCAGCTTGACCGGGCCGTCGGCATAACCGAGCGTGGCGCCGTAGGCCTTGTTGGTCTCGCTGCTGTACTGCGTCTCGCCGAAGCTGTACAGCGCGGCGGCAGTCAAGCCGTGCAGCGAAGGCGTGGCGTATTTGATGGTGTTGTCGTAGCGCTTGCTGGTGTAGCCGACCAGATTGGTGGCGGTGCCGGCCATTCCTCCCTGGAATGGATCGGCAACATCGGTCAGGGCCAGGTATTCCAGGTTATATTGGCGCCCCAGCGTCAGCGCGCCGAGGCTGCTGTTCAGTCCGACATAAGCCTGGCGGCCGAACAGCCTGCCGTTCTGGTCGATGCGGCCGTTCTGGTCGGAACGGCCGGTATCCACCAGCACGCCCGCTTCCAGCGTAAACACGGCGGCGACATCGTTGCCCAAATCTTCGCTGCCGCGCACGCCCAGGCGCGAACCGGAAGCGACGCCGCTGCTCATCTTGGTCGAGGCGCAATTGTCGCAGCCGCGCTCGGCCACCAGACCGGCATCCAGCAAGCCATACACGTTGACGGCCGATTGCGCCTGCGCCTGGGCGGCAAAGGCAAAGAGGCTGAAGGCGGCGAACGCGAAATGGGCGGCTTTCATATGCTTCTCGATGCTATATCAATACAACAATCTTGCTGGACTAAAAATTCCTGTTCGGCATAGAGTTACTTCTCTATATTTAGATATAACTTATACGCGGCGGTATGCAAGGTTTATGTGCGCAGGGCCACCTAAAACTGCAAATATCTTGTGCAACGGAGCGGCCTGAAGCAGGGAATGCCTCCCGCCGCAAGGGGAGGTCGCGCCTGCCTCTGTCTCTGCCTCTAAGCGGCTTCTCAGCGGTCTGTACGCTAACGTACAAAGTTCCCAGCAATAGCACGCTACACTGATTTTTTTGCAAACAACGGTTAAACCGCCCCTTTCCCATGCTTGCCTTGCTCGAAAGCATAGCCGCCGGCGCCGACAGCATCGCTCTCCTGGTCGCGCTGTTCGATACCTTGCGCCCCAGGCGTCCACGCGACAGCGCAAGCGCCGCGGCGAATGTGCGCACCTTGTGCCAACTGCTCAGGGGAAATCCACAGCACGCGGCCGCGCTGCGCGACTACGTCTTGCGCATCCTGGCCGCGCGCCGCCACACCCGCCTGTACACCGACATCGGCGTACTGTCGAACGACGGTTTTTTCACCGAACTGAAACGGCGCGTTTCCTACCGCATGCTGCCGCCGGCGCTGGGCGATGAATACCTGAGCGACGCGCTGGACCAGCTGGTCTACAAGAAAACCGATTGCCTGTGGATCGCCGCCGTCCCCGCCGCCGACTGGCTGGCACTGTTCGACGTGATCGCCGGCGCCGGCGAGGCAGCCGGGGTCGGGGCCGGCGGCAAGCACGTCATACTGGGCGGCATGCTGGAAGCGATCCGCACGCTGTCCTACCGCGTCTGCGCCATCGGCCTGGAGCCGCGCCTGACCACTTTTCATACCGATATAGAAACCTTCGAATCGCCCTTCCTGATGCAAAACGTCGAGGTCAACGCCTATCTCGACGGTTATGCGCGCCTGCTGGCCGGCGGCAGCGGCGGCAGCGACGACGCCAGACATTTGCTGGTCATGCTGGACCAGTGCGACACGGTGGTCGCCAAGATCCGCCGCAACGCCGTGCGCCTGGGCACCAGCATCGCCCTGACCTATCTGCTGGTGGCGCTGACGCAAAGCATAGACCGCCTGCGCAAGCTGCTGTTCCTGGTCGACGTCACCGGCGAATTGCCCAGCGCACCGACGGTCGACCTGCTGGCGCTGGCCAACGAGGCCACGCCGCCCCACGTCGAACAGCCGGTCAGCCTGCGGCGCGCGGCGGCGCTGGCGCTGGCGCTGGAATTGATCGAAGCCCACAACAAGAAATACGCTGTGCGCGACTTGTTCGCCGACAATATCAATTTGCTGGCGCGCAACGTCACGGAAAACGCCAGCCGCACCGGCGAGCATTACATCGCCGAATCGCGGCGCGAGCTGGGCGGCATGTTCGCTTCCTCGGCCGGGGCCGGCTTCATCATCGGCTTCATGGCGCTGTTCAAGATCCTCCTGTCTTACCTGCGCGCCGCGCCGCTGGTCGAAGCCTTCCTGTACAGCGTCAATTATTCGCTCGGCTTCATGTTCATCCACGTGCTGCGCTTCACGGTGGCGACCAAGCAACCGGCGATGACGGCCTCGCGCATCGCCGCCGGCTTGCACAGCAAGGACGGCCGGCATATCGACCTCGATTCGATGGCCGAGCTGATCAACAAAGTCTTCCGCACCCAGTGCGCGGCGGTGCTGGGCAACCTGGCGACGGCGCTGCCGGCCGCCTACGCCATCGCCGTCGCCTGGGCCGCCGTCACCGGCCACAACCTGGTGTCGCAAGACAAGGCGCGCCACTTGCTGGCCGACATAGACCCGATCGGCGGCCCGGCCCTGGTGTACGCGATGATCGCCGGGGTCTGCCTGTTCCTGGCCGGCCTGATTTCCGGCTACTACGACAACCAGGCGCTGTACACGCGCATGGCGCAGCGCATCGCCCAGTTGCGCGGCCTGCGCCGCCTGCTTGGGCAACAGCGCCTGGAACGCTTTGCTCTCTACATGGAAAACAACTTGGGCGGGCTGATGGGGAATATGTATTTCGGCATCATGCTGGGCAGCATAAGCACCATCGGCTATGGTCTCGGCTTGCCGATCGATATACGCCACGTCACTTTTTCCGCCGCCAATTTTTCCACGGCCTTGGTCGGGCTCGACCACCATATGAGCTGGCAACTGGCTGGCACATCGCTGGCCGGCGTGCTGCTGATCGGCAGCGTCAACCTGCTGGTCAGTTTCGGCTTGGCGCTGTGGGTCGCGCTGCGTTCGCGCCAGGTGCATTTCCGCCATGGCTTGGCCCTGACGCGCGCGCTGGGCCGGCGTTTCCTGCTGGCGCCTGTCGACTTCTTCATCGGCGAAAAAGAAGCGCCGCCGATTCCCGCCGAGATGTCGGCCCCTCCGAGCAAAGGAAAGTAGATGATATCCCGCAACCCTACGCACTGGCTGCCGCTGTTCTCGCTGTGCTGGATATTGACGGCCTGCGCCTCGCTGCCCGACGTCAGCGATCTGCGCGCGACGCTGGATCCGAAATCCATGCCCACCGTCGTCAACGCCAACGGCCCGGTGGCGCCGACCGGCAGTACGCGCGCGCTGATGGCGAAACGCTGGACCAGGGCCAGAGACTTGAAAACCGTCGCCGCATTGGAACAGGCCGCGACCGGCTTCCCCCTTGTCGTCGGCAACAAGGTGACGCTGCTGTTCGACGGCCCGCAAACGATGACGGAAATGTATAAGGCCATCAGCGAAGCCAAAAACAACATCAACCTGGAAACCTATATCTTCGACCAGGATGAAATGGGCTTGAAGTTCGCCGGCATGCTGATTGAAAAACAAAAAGCCGGGGTCACCGTCAACGTCATGTATGACAGCGTCGGCACCATCGATGTGCCGCAAGCCTTCTTCGACCACATGCGCCAGGCCGGGATCCGCCTGGTCGCGTTTAACCCTGTCAATCCAGCCAGGTTGCATGGCGACGATTGGAAGATTAACAACCGCGACCATCGCAAGATATTGATCGTCGACGGCAAGATCGCGTTTACGGGCGGCACCAACATCAGCGCCGATTATGTCAAGAGCTCGCTGTTCCGCTCCAGATCCAAGCCGACGGAGAAGTCGCAGGTGGGCTGGCGCGACACCCACGTCAAGGTCGAAGGGCCGGCGGTGGCGCAATTCCAGTACCAATACATCCAGGCCTGGACCGGCCAGGATGCGGCCGACTTGCCGGACGTCGATTATTTCCCGCCGCTGAAACCGATGGGCGACAAGGCGGTGCGGGTCATCGCCAGCCGGCCCGGCGGCGGCTTCGAGATTTTCAAGGCCTATAACCTGGCGATCCAGCAGGCAAAGAAATCCATCCACATCACCTCGGCGTATTTCGTGCCCGACCCGCAAACCGTCGACGCCCTGATCGCCGCGGCGCAACGCGGCGTCGACGTCAAGGTGGTCTTGCCGGGCGTATCGGACAGCGGCCTGGTGTTTTACGCCGGCCACGCGCTGTACCAGCAATTGCTGGATGGCGGCGTACGCATCTACCAGCTGAAGCTGGCCGTGCTGCACGCCAAGACCGCCGTCATCGACGGCAATTGGTCGACGGTCGGCTCGACCAATATGGACATGCGCAGCTTCATGCATAACAGCGAGTTGAACGTGGTGGTCCTGGGCGATGAATTCGGCGCCTCGATGGAAAGCGCGTTTGCCGAAGACATGCGCGATTCGGTCGAGATTACCGCGCAAGCCTGGCGCCAGCGCCCCCTCAAGGATCGCATCCGCGAGTGGGCGGCGCGTTTTATGGACTACTGGTTATAAAGGAAGCTATCGCGTGCTGGTCCAGACGTCCGCATGGCGCACGAAGGTTTCCGTGCTGGCCAGTGCAAACGCGGCGGCGCCGTCCGCCCAGCTATAACGCTGCACTTCGATGCGCTCGCGCTCGACCTGGATGGCATTGAAGGAATTCGCTTCGCCGCGGCCGCGCGTCGACGTCGCCGTGCCGGCCTGCACCACCAGCGCAGCATAACCGGCCAGCCTGTAGCGCGCCGAGGAGTTGCCGGCATGGCTGGCGTGCAAATGGCCGGCCAATAAAAGGTCGACGCCGCATTCGGAAAACATGGCCATCGCCAGCGGCGCGCGCTCGACCAGATCGTCCTGGTCGAAACTCTCGGGCAAATCAAACGGGTGATGCGTGACGATGACCTTGGTCTTGCTTTCCAGGCCGGCGAGGCGGCTGCGCAAGGATGCGATCTGTGCGCGGTTGATGCGGCCATCCTTGAACGCCAGCGAGCGCGCCGTATTCACGCCGAGCACCGCGATCTCGTCGTCGACATATTCCGGCGCCAGGTCGGTCGTCACATAGCGCCGGTACTTCACCAGCGGCGTCAGGAAACGGCTGGCCACGTTATACAGCGGAATATCGTGATTGCCCGGCACCACGATCCGCGGCCCCGGCAAGGCATCGAGAAAGGTGCGCGCGGCGCGGAATTCATGGCTGCGGGCGCGCTGGGTCAGGTCGCCGGACACCACGACAAGGTCCGGCGCCAGCCTGTGGACCAGGGTTTTCAGCGGCGTGATCAGGGCCTGGTCGACGCGGCCGAAATGCAGGTCGGATAAATGGACGATGGTGCGCATGCGCTCTCCTTATGCCGCTGCCGGCGGCGGCACGACAACGGTCAGCGCCGCCGGGCGGATGCGGTAGCGCAGCGGCGTCGCCATCACCGTCACCTCGCCGTCGGTGGACACGCGCAGGCGCTTGTGCCGGGTTTCGATTTCCAATTCCTTGGCCAGCAGGATGTCGAAATCCTTCAGCCTGGCGAGGCGCCCGAACAGCGCATGCAAGGCCAGCCGCACCAGTCCCAGCCGGCCGGGACTCTGCGCCACGTACAGGCTCAGCGTGCCGCCGTCGATGCGCTCGCGCTCCCCGATATTCAAGCCCTGCATCAGGTATTCATTGTTGCCGATGAAAACAAAGGGCGTGCGGCGCGCATGCTGCTGCTGGTTCAGGTTCAGGCGCAGGCTGAGGAAGGGATAGCGGCGCAGCGCCGCCATGGCGGCCCAGCAAAACGCCATCCACTTGCCGCGGCCCAGACGGCGTTGCTGCTTGATGCGGTCGCGCACGATGTCCGGGTAGAGGCCGAGGCTGGAATTGTTGAGGAAAATCTGGCCGTTGACTTCGCCCACGTCGACCTTGGCCCGGCAGCCGCGGGCCAGGTTGGCGATGGCCTCGTCGAGTTCCAGCGGGATCTTCAAGTCCTTGGCGAAATGGTTCAGGGTGCCGAGCGGCAGCACGCCGAAAGGCACGCCGCTATCCACCATCACCGAGGCCACCGCATTGATGGTGCCGTCGCCGCCGCCGGCCACCACCATCGCCACGCCGCCTTCGATGGCCGCCCTGGCGGCGTCCATCATCTCGGCGCCGCTGTCGGCCAGCGTGATGGCTGCGTCGAAATCGAGCGCGCGCAATTTGCCGCCCAGTTGATCGCTCCAGCCGACCGCATGACCGCTGCCGGCGCCGGCGTTGATGATGACTGCGATCGGGATCAGAAATGTCTCCTTGTTCAGCCGTCCGGCGGCGCCGTGCGCTCGCGGCGCCGGCGCAGCATGGCCACGGCCGCGATGCACACGACTAGCCAGGCGCAACTTTCGGCCATCGCCGCCAGCACGTCGCTGAAATAATGCACGCCGAGATAGATCCGGCTGAGGCCAACCAGCAGCACCATCAGCAGCGCCGCCGCGGCGATCGCGCAAGGTGCGCGCCAGCCGGAAGTTTTCCCGCACAAATAGGCGGCGATGATGCCGTAAAATACCGTCGTCGCCGCCGTATGGCCACTGGGAAAACTGTAGGTAAGCAGCGTCAGGATCGGGTCGTGAAAACTGGGCCGCGCGCGCATGAAAGCAAACTTTAACAGAGCATTTAAAAGCATGCCGCCCGGGACGGCGATGAGCGTCAGCAACAACCAGTAGCGGGCTTGTTTGCGGTAAAAATACAGGCCCAGCAGCGCGCCGAACAAGCTCATGCTGGCAATGCTGTGCAAATGCGTCAGCAACAGGAAGACTGGCGTCAAACCGGCGGCCGCATGTTCATGAAACCAGCTGGCCAGACGAAGATCGAGCACAGTGATGGCGCCGCCGCCCGTCACGCTGGCGGCGACCAGGCCGAAGCTGCAGACCGCGACAAGCAGCAGCGCGATGCCGGCCGTCAGCGTCAGGCCGGACCTGGCTTGCGGATCCAGGCGCGCGGCGGGGATCTTTTGCAGACGCGACAAGACAGAGCGACGCACGCTAAACACCGGGTCCGGTCTGGCTCTACCTGGCCGCCGACTTGCTGACGGAACCGGCCTGGAACAGCGTATCGGCCGTCACCGGAAATAGAAAAGCAAGCTGCAAATTCTTTTTCATCTTTGTCATATCGCTATTTTTGAGAGAACGTGAAACACATCGGTCCGGCCCAGTCCTGTCGCAGGCCGGGCCTTCTTGAAAGTTCAGGCGAACTATTGCTACCCATCAAAATATGGCAAATGTTTCCTGCCATCATCACTCTTCCTCGCGGGCTTGATACGGCCGCGGCCGGCAATGGAGACGACGCGTGAACAAGGACACTTGCAAATTCTGCGGCAGGAAGAGCTTGCTGATGTATCCGGTCCGCTACGCCGTCGCCTGTCCCGCGGGCGCCGCCGGGGTACCCGCCCTGTCGGGTAACTTCAAGATCATACAGGCTCCCGCCGACATCGGCGCCGCCAGGTACACCTTGCGCCCCCTGCGCAACGGCTATCTGTACACGTTTGACGAAAAGCGCCAGCGGCTGAAAGGTCGCCCATTTCGCCGCCGACGACAATGCGCTGCGCAAGGCTTTTTCCTTCAGCAATGTCGCCATCGCCGACGAAAAGCGCCAGCATCGCCATGCATTTCAGTCTGCGCAATACGGAACAAAAACAGCAGGCGGATAAGGCCGCCGCCGCGGCAATGCAGGCCAGGCGGCAGGATGAAGCGGAAGAGCGCGCATGGCGGGAGCTGACCCTCAGCGAAGGCAAGCCCTTGCTGGATCGGCAGCGCCTGGCAGCCTTTCCGGCCGCCTATGCGAGCGCCGTTGAACAGTTCGAACCGGCATACGAGAAGCTGGCGCAAGCGCATGCCGCGTGGCTCAAGAGCGAACAGTTGGCGAACTGGATGGACGGCGTGCATGACGCCGGCGACATCCGCAGCGGTCATGCCTACAGCAAATCGCTGGCCCAATGCATCGGCAAGGCGGTGGCGACCCAGCCCCTGCTTGCGGCGCCAAACTGATTTCCTCGCTGTAGCTAATGCAAAGTAAGGAGAAGTGCTGCAAGCCGGCCAGCCAACTATTTATTGGCGGAAAAGCCACACAAGAAAAAATAACTGTTTATTCGTACAGTAACTGTGAATTCATACAGTAGTTGTGATAAGCTTGTGTCTCGTTCAACGCATCTCCCTTCAAGGAAATTGTCATGACAACATTGAATAGCGGTTTCGGC
>DASYLQ010000392.1:0-18173 GCA_036009485.1 Janthinobacterium sp. | reverse complement strand
GAAATTTGTCTTTGCCATTGCTGCCTCTATGAGTGTGCTGATGATGAAACCAAGTATGTAGGGCACATTATGACGCAGATATGGCGCGGCCAATTTTTCAGCCGCGCGGATGATGCTCCGCGTGCAGGCGTTTCAGGCGCTCGCGCGCCACGTGGGTATAAATCTGTGTGGTTGAAATGTCTGAATGGCCGAGCAACAATTGCACCACGCGCAGGTCGGCGCCGTGGTTCAGCAAATGCGTGGCGAAGGCATGCCGCAGCGTATGCGGCGACAGCGGCGCGCGGATCTCCGCCTTCAGCGCATGCTTCTTGATCAGCACCCAAAACATTTGCCGTGTCATGGCTCCGCCGCGCGCGGTGACAAATAGCGCATCGTCGACCTGACCGTCGAGAATCTGGCCGCGTGCCTGCTTCAGGTAGCGCTCTATCCACAGCCGGGCCTGTTCGCCGAAGGGCACCAGGCGCGTCTTGGCGCCCTTGCCGGTGATGCGCAGCACGCCGTCGTTCAGGCTCAGCTCGACCGTCTTCAGCGCCACCAGTTCCGACACGCGCAAGCCGCTGGCGTACATCAGCTCCAGCATGGTGCGTTCGCGCAAGCCCAGCGGCGTATTGACGTCCGGCGCCGCCAGCAATGCCTCGACCTGGGCCTCGCTCAGCGTATGCACGAAGCGCGCCGGCTGCCTGGCCGAGGCCAGCTTCAGGCAGGGATCGGCGCTGACGTTTTTCTGCCGCAGCGCCAGCTGGTAAAAACGCTTCAGCACCGACAGGCGGCGGTTCGAGGAGCTCGGCTTGCTGTCTTTGTGGCGCGCGGCGAAATACGCGGCGATGTCAGCCGCGCCGGCCTGGAACAGATTGGCCACGCCGGGGCGCGCCACTTCCAGCCAGCGCGCGAACAGGCGCAGGTCGCGCCGGTAGGCGTCCAGCGAGTTTTTCGACAAGCCGTCTTCCAGCCACAGGCTGTCGCAGAAATCGTCGATCAGGGCGGCGTTGCCGGGCGCCGGCGCGGACGGCGCGGCAGGAAGCGCGGCGGCGTTCATGCATACCCCGCCGCGCCCTCGTGCGCCAGCAGCCAGCGCTTGACGCCGAGGTGGAAGCCGGTCTCGTCGTCGTGATGGGAAAAGCCGCCCAGGCCGCCGGCGGCGGTGACGCGGTGGCAAGGGATCACCAGCGGAAACCAGTTGGCGCCGCAAGCCTGGCCGACCGCGCGCGGAGCCGAGCCGATCTGCCGGGCGACCTGGCCATAGCTCAACACGGCGCCGCGCGGAATGGCGGCGATCGCCCGCCAGACCTTTTGCTGGAAGGCGCTGCCGACTTCGGGCAGCGGCAAGTCGAAAGGGAAATCCGGATCGCCGAAATAGCGCCTCACCTGGGCCGCGGCCCGCTCGGAGACGGCGTCGGCCGCATCCTTTTCCTCGAAGTGCGGCGGCAGATAGACCAGTTCGCGCAGCAAGCCGGCCTCGCTGCGGACGCCGATGGCGCCGAACGGCGCGGCCACGATGGCCGAAAATAACTCGCTGCCCTGTTGTTTTTTCATCTGTACAGTTTACTCCAAGCGATGCCGGACAACGTGGCCAGGGCGCCACAAGGTTTTCCATTCGCGTGCACAGGCGAAAAAAAGCGCATCTCGGTGGATGCGCTTCAAATACTGCTTCACGTTCCCGGCTGTTTAGTGCCCGCCGCATCGTGCTTATACTTATAGCAAACGCCGCAATGACTCCAACAACATTCTGTGAAACGTGTGTCTCCTCGATATACCCCCCGGTATCAATACCGTTCTTATATACACTACGCTCCCCACCAAACCTCGCATATCCTGGACGTTTCGGAACGGCATTTGGCGTTTGCGCCCATTCCGCATCCCCGAAAAGCCGCCCATGATAACTGATTTAACAAGCGCTTCCGCGCTTTTCTGCTGCGAATAATACAATTTATTTTAACCGTCAAATAAATTTGACAAGGCGCCAAACTTGGTCTAATCGACTTGGCTTTACATCCTTCCTGGCTTCACACCTACTTTGCGCCTTCCCTGTTAATCGCCGAGATCAAGTCCTTGCCGATGCGCCCTTCCATCGTCTGTTGCACCGGCACCAACACGCGGCGCCATTCGGCCTGCTCCTGCACCGACGGCGTATAGATCTCGGTCTTGCCGGCCTTGCGGATCGCTTCCAGCGCCATGTCGTTGTCGCGCTGGGCGATGGCTTTTTCGAAACTCGTTGCCTCCTTCATCGCCTTTTCCAGCGCCGTGCGCAGGTCGGCCGGCAAGCCATCCCAAAATTTTTTGTTGACGATCACCGCATACCCCAGGTAACCATGGTTCGACACGGTCAAGTACCTTTGCACCTCATGCATCTTTTGCGTGTACATATTCGACGGCGGATTTTCGGTGCCGTCGACAACGCCGGTCTGCAGCGCCTGATACACCTCGGAAAACGCCAGCACCTGCGGATGCGCACCCAGCGCGCGCATCTGCTCATCGAGCACCCTGGATGACTGTATGCGCATCTTCAAGCCCTTGACATCGGCCGGCGTGTGCAGCGGGCGGTTGGCCGACATCATCTTGAAACCGTTATCCCAGAACGCCAGGCCGGTGATGCCCTTCGGTTCCAGCTTCTTCATCAAGCCCTTGCCGATCTCGCCCTCGGTGACGTTGTACAGCGCGGTCTTGTTCGGAAAGATATACGGCAGGTCGAAGGCTTCGAATTCCTTCGCGCCGAGCGGGCCGAACTTGGCCAGCGACGGCGCCAGCATCTGCACGGCGCCCAGTTGCAGCGCTTCCAGCTCTTCCTTGTCCTTGTACAACTGGCTATTCGGATACACTTCCACCTTGACCCGGCCATTCGTCGCCTTTTCCGCCAGTTGCTTGAAGCGCTCGGCGGCCTGGCCCTTGGGCGTGTCGGCCGCGACGACATGGCTGAACTTG
The DNA here is from genome assembly GCA_036009485.1 of Janthinobacterium sp. Lineage (GTDB taxonomy): Bacteria > Pseudomonadota > Gammaproteobacteria > Burkholderiales > Burkholderiaceae_D > Janthinobacterium. The sequence continues at coordinate 15,254 of DASYLQ010000392.1, read as the reverse complement.
ATCACGATGGGCGCCTGCGCCCAGGCGCCCGCGCCCGCCGCCGCCCCCAGCGCGAACAACAGCAACTTCAGCTTCATGGAGTCTCCGGCGATGAACAAATCACTTATTATTAGAGTGCCAGCGATTCTGTCGGAGCCCATCCGCGCTCGCAAGTGTGGATAACCACAATGCGTAAGGGCTTTCCCTTTGCGCTTCCCAATAGCCGGAGTTTGCCTTACCCTGTAGCCGATGAAAAAAACGCCTTCCCTGCCGCGCCGCCTGCATTTCACCAGCCCCGTGCGCTGGCTGCTGCCGGTCATGCTGGTGTTGTTTTTTCTCGCCATCCTGATCTGGCTGCCCTGGCAATCGCGCGAAATGGAAAGCAACGAGCGCCAGGAACAATTGATCGCCGACACGTTGTGGGTCGAGCAAACCATTCGTTTCCAGCTCGAGCGCAACGAAGACAGCCTGCACACCGTCGGCGGCGACATCGCCAGTTCCCACCTGAGCGGGCCGCGGCTGCATGCGCGCCTGCAAAACCTGCTGAAGAACGGCCGCGAGCTGCAGCGCGTGATGCTGCTCGACAGCGGCGGCCAGGTGCTGGATTCGAGCGACGATACACCGCCGCGCGGCGCCTACCTGTCGGCCGCTTCGGCGGCGGCGGCCGACCTGGCGCGCAGCAGCAAGCATCCGCAATACAGCCAGCCCGAGCCGCAGACCGGCAATCCCAGCGCCGCCCCGGCCGCGATCCTGATGGATTACCACCTGCCGCTGTTCAACGAGGGCAAGTACATCGGCAACCTGGTCGCCACCTACCAGCTCAGCACCCTGCTGGACGACATGGTGCCGTGGTGGTTTGCCCAGGAAAACCAGATCACCCTGGTCGACCGCGACGACAAGACGCTGGCGCGGCGCGCCTCCGCCGGTCCCGGCCACGGCGTGTATACCCACAAGCGCGCGCTCGATTTGCCGGGCGCCTCGGTCACGCTGTTTACCGACAGCGTCAAGAGCGAGCCGCGCCTGCTGCCGAACTTGCTGGTCGGCTCCGTCATCGCCCTGTCGCTGGGCCTGGTGTGGAGCTTGCTGGCGCTGTGGCGCCACATCTCGCGCCGCCTGGCCGCCGAGGGCGCGCTGCGCCAGCAGATGTCCTTCCGCACGGCGATGGAAAACTCGCTGGTGACGGGCTTGCGCGCGCGCGACCTGGAAGGCCGCGTCACCTACGTCAACCCGGCCTTTTGCCAGATCGTCGGCTATCCGCCGGAAGAACTGATGGGCAAGCTGCCGCCCATGCCCTACTGGGCGCCGGAAGCGATGGCCGACTACCAGCGCCGCTTCGTCGACGTACTGGCCGGGACCATCACGCCGCAATTCGAGACCATCTTCCAGCGCGCCGACGGCACCCGCATCCCGGTCCTGATCTTCGAGGCGCCGCTGGTCGGCAACGACGGCCGCCAGAGCGGCTGGATGGGTTCCATCCTCGACATCTCGGACCGCAAGCGCATCGAGGAATTGAATCGCCAGCAGCAGGAAAAGCTGCAGACCAGCGCGCGCCTGGCGACCATGGGCGAAATCGCCTCGATGCTGGCGCATGAGTTGAACCAGCCGCTGGCGGCCATCTCCAGCTACACCACCGGGGCGCTGAACGTCATCGGCCGCGCCGTCAACAGCGGCCAGGCGGTCGACACGGCGACCCTGAAGCCGGCGCTGGAACAGGCCAGCGCGCAGGCGCAGCGGGCCGGCCAGATCATCCGCAGCGTGCATGAATTCGTCAAGAAGCGCGAACCGGAGCGGCAAGACGTCGCGGTGCAGGCGCTGGTCGACAGCATCCGCGCGCTGATCGACCTGCAGGCGCGCAAATACTATGTCGCCGTGCTGACCGACATCCCGCCCGACCTGCCGATGGTCAGCGCCGACCGCATGATGATCGAGCAGGTGTTGCTGAACCTGACCCGCAACGCCATCGAGGCGATGCAGGACGTGCCGCCCGAGAGCCGCGCGCTGCGCCTGGTGGCCAGCGCCGACGCCGCCCGCGCCCAGGTCAGGGTGGCGGTGCTCGACCAGGGCCACGGCATCGGCCTGGACGTCGCCGGACGCCTGTTCTCGCCCTTCTTTTCGACCAAGGCCGAGGGCATGGGCATGGGCTTGAACATCTGCCGCACCGCCATCGAATTCCACGGCGGCACCCTGACGCACAGCGCCAACCCGGGCGGCGGCACCATCTTCACTTTCACGCTGCCGGCGGTCGCCGCGGCGCGGGCGCCGTCCGCCCATGCGGCCGCGATGGCGCCCGCGGGCGCGCACCTGCCGGCGCAACCATCCGCGCAGCTCGCTGCGCATTTACCTGACTAGCCGGAGCTGCCATGTTGCATATCGTCGATGATGAAGAAGTGGTGCGCGATTCGCTGTCCTGGCTGGCCTCCTCGCGCGGCATCGCCGCCCGCAGCTACGCCAGCGCCCAGGCTTTCCTGGGCGGCATCGACGGCCGCTTCGACCCGCAGGGCGACTGCGTGCTGCTGGACGTGCGCATGCCCGACCTGAACGGCGTGGCGGTGTTCGACCAGCTGGTCGGGCGCGAACTGACGCAACGCCTGCCGGTGATTTTCCTGACCGGCCACGGCGACGTGCCGATGGCGGTCGACACGCTGAAACGCGGCGCCTTCGATTTTTTCGAAAAGCCCTTCAACGACAACGACTTGATGGACCGGGTCCAGGAAGGCCTGGCCGATTCGCGCCGCGCCGGCCAAGCGGCGGCGGTGCATGCGCGCCTGGCGACGCTGTCGACGCGCGAGCGCGAAGTGCTGGACCTGATTTTGGCGGGGAACATGAACAAGGTGGTGGCGGACAAGCTGGGCATCAGCATGCGCACGGTCGAGGTCCACCGCGCACACATCTTCGACAAGATGCAGGTGAAGACGGCGGTGGAACTGGCCGGCTTGCTGAAGTAGATGAAGCAGACTGGACGCCGGCTACCGCCGGCTACAACAACAGCTGCCGCCCCAGGCCAATCGCGGCTGGTCTGAACTCAGCGATGCCGCGCCAGCGCCCAGGCGACGTGCTCGCGCACCAGCGCCGAAGGATCGTCGGCCCGCGCCCGCAAGGCGGCGACGATGTCGGCGGCGCCTTTCCTTTTTTCCGCCGCATTGCCCAGGCCGACCGCCAGGTTGCGCAGCCAGCGCTCGTGGCCGATGCGGCGGATCGCGCTGCCTTCCATGCGCTGCTTGAATTCTTCCTCGCTCCAGGCGAACAGCTCCACCAGGCCGGCGCTGCCCAGGCCATGCCGTTCGTCGAAGTCGGCCACCGCCGCGCGCTGGGCGAACTTGTTCCATGGGCAGACGGTCTGGCAATCGTCGCAGCCGTAGACGCGGTTGCCGATCAGCGGCCGCAGCGCTGCCGGGATGCTGCCCTTGAGTTCTATGGTCAGGTAAGAAATGCAGCGCCGCGCATCCAGCTTGTGCGGGCCGAGGATGGCCTGGGTCGGGCACACTGAAATGCAGGCCGCGCACTGGCCGCAGTGCGGCGTTTCCGGCGCATCGACCGGCAGCGCCAGGTCGACCAGGATTTCGCCGAGGAAGAACATGGAACCGCCTGCGCGGTTGATCAGCAGCGTGTGCTTGCCGCGCCAGCCCAGGCCGGCCTTTTCCGCCAGCGCCTCTTCCATCACCGGCGCCGAATCGCTGAACACGCGGTAGCCGAAAGCGCCCACCGCGGCGCGGATGCGCTCGGCCAGCTGCTGCAGGCGCGCCCGCATCACCTTGTGGTAGTCGCGGCCGCGGGCGTACAGGGAAATCACCGCGGCGCCGGGATCGTCCAGCCGCGCCGCCTCGTTTTCGCGCCAATCCCCGGGCAGCGCCGGCGGCAGGTAATTCATGCGCGCGCTGATCACCCGCACCGTGCCGGGTACCAGTTCGGCCGGCCTGGCGCGCTTCAGGCCGTGGCTGGCCATGTAATCCATTTCGCCGTGCAAGCCGGCGTCCAGCCACGCCGTCAGCCCCGCCTCGGCTTGCGCCAGGTCGACGTCGGCGATGCGCACCTCGGCGAAGCCAAGTTCGGCGCCCCAGCGCTTGACGTCATGCGCCAGCGCGGCCAGGTCGGGTTGGATGGAAGACGGCTCGGACATCTGCTTTACTCGCGGTTACAATGAGACGGCGCCATGCCTATCGGGCGGCGCGATTTTTCAAGGCCCTCCACATACCCGTGGCATGAGGTTTTTTACCTACCTTCTCGAAGTCTGACATTCTATTCGATGCCGCATTTTAAAGCCCATCTCCACGACGAAGCCGGCACCGCCGCCCTGGGCGCCGCGCTGGCGCGCGCGCTCGCGCCCGGCCTGGTCATCTACCTGCACGGCGACCTCGGCGCCGGCAAGACCGCCCTCACGCGCGCCCTGCTGCACGCCGCCGGCCACGCCGGCAACGTCAAAAGCCCGACCTACACGCTGTCCGAGCCCTACCGCATCGAACTGGGCGGCCGCAGCGTCGCCGTCATCCATTTCGACCTGTACCGCATGGGCAGTCCGGAAGAGTTTTTGGACGCCGGTTTTCGCGAAGATTTCAACGGCGACAACATCTGCATCGTCGAATGGCCGGAAAAGGCCGATCCGGTGCTGCCGCCGGCCGATTTGAACGTATTTCTGACCGTTGCCGGCAATGGTCGTGATGTAGAATTGCAAGCGTCTTCCGAACCGGGTCTGTCATGCCTTCAACGCCTCAAATTCGCCCCCCAGCTTTGATCTCCGGCCGCATCACGCGGCGCACGATGCTCAAGGCCGGCGGCACCCTGCTGCTGTCCGTGCTGGCGCCGCTGTCGGCCGGCGCCGCGCAAATCCTGGCGGTGCGGGTCTGGCCGGCGGACGACTACACCCGCGTCACGCTGGAAAACGACAGCATCCTGAAGGCCACCCATTTCATCGTCAGGAATCCGGAACGGATGGTGGTCGACATCGAGGGGCTGGACCTGAACCCGACCCTGAAGGGACTGGTCGCCAAGATCCAGTCGGGCGACCCGTACATCAAGCAGGTGCGCGTCGGCCAGAACCGGCCCAACGTGGTGCGCCTGGTGTTCGACCTGAAGGAAGAAGTCCGCCCGCAAGTGTTTACGCTGGCGCCGGTCGGCAATTACAACCACCGCCTGATCTTCGACCTGTACCCGGTGAACCCGGTCGACCCGATCGCCGCCATGATCGAAAAAGGCGAATGGTCGAACGATAACGCGCCGGCGCCCGGCGACGCGCCCGCCGGCGCCGCGGCGGCGCAGCTGCCCAAGCCGGACCTGGCGGCGGCGCCGAAATCCGAGCCCAAGGCCGAGGCCGTGCCGAAAACCGAGCCGCAACTGGCGCAGGACCCGAAACCAGACGCGAAGCAGGATCCAAGGCAGGATGCGAAAGTCGCATCGAACCAGAAGGTCGTGCGCATGATCACCATCGCGCTCGACCCCGGCCACGGCGGCGAAGACCCGGGCGCCACCGGCAGCCGCGGCACGCATGAAAAAGACATCGTGCTGGCGATCGCCAAGCGCCTCAAGTTCAAGCTCGAGGAACACCCGAACATGCGCGTGATGCTGACGCGCGACGCCGATTTTTTCGTCCCGCTCGACCAGCGCGTGGTCAAGGCGCGCAAGGTGCAGGCCGACCTGTTCGTCTCGATCCACGCCGACGCCTTCCTGACGCCGAGCGCGCACGGCTCCTCGGTGTTCGCGCTGTCGGAAAAAGGCGCCACCTCGAGCGCGGCGCGCTGGATGGCCAACAAGGAAAACCTGGCCGACTCGATCGGCGGCGTCAATATCAAGGGCCACGACCAGCAGCTGGCCAGCGTCCTGTTCGACCTGTCGACCACGGCGCAGATCAACGACAGCCTGAAGCTGGGCAAGGCCGTGCTGGGCGAGATCGGCGGCGTCAACCGCCTGCACAAGGGCTCGGTCGAGCAAGCCGGTTTCGCGGTGCTGAAGGCGCCCGACATTCCGTCGATCCTGATCGAGACCGCCTTCCTGTCGAACCCGGAAGAGGAAGCGAAACTGACCGACAACAGCTACCAGGACCAGCTGGCCGACGCCATCGTCAAGGGCATCCGCCAGTACTTCGCCAAGAACCCGCCGCTGGCGAAAAGCCGCCTGGCCTGACACAGACAAGGAAACGGACATGGCCGCCATCGACCTGACCCAATACGGCGCGCTGCCGGCCGTGCGCATCAGCGCCGCCGACGGCGCGCAAGCCGTCGTCACGCTGTACGGCGCCCACCTGGTGTCGTGGAAAACCGCGGACGGCCAGGAGCGCCTGTTTTGCAGCGCCCTGTCGGCGCTCGACGGCAGCCGGCCGATCCGCGGCGGCGTGCCGCTGATCTTCCCGCAATTTAGCGAGCGCGGCACCGGCATGCGCCACGGTTTCGCCCGCGTCAGCGCCTGGCGCCTGGACGGCGGCGGCGAGGAAGGCGGCCTGCAGTTCGCCGAATTCAGCCTGGCGCCGGCCGACCTCAACCCGGTCATCGCCGCCGCCTGGCCCTACGGCTTCGAACTGCGCCTGCGCGTGGCGCTGCGCGGCGATGTGCTGGAACAGTCCTTCACGGTGCGCAACACCGGCGCACAGCCTTTTCCGTTTTCCGCCGCCCTGCATGCGTATTACCTGGTCGAGCAGGTGCGCCGCGCCAGCGTCGGCGGCTTGCAGCATGTGCGTTATGCCGACGATGCGCAAAACGTCGCCCTGCAAGACGAGGCGGCGCTGCGCTTCGACGGCAAGCTGGACCGCATCTATTACCAGGTGCCGGGGGCGCTGACGCTGCATGCGGGCGCCGCCACGCTGCTGCTGGAGCAGGACGGCTTTACCGATGCGGTGGTGTGGAACCCGGGCGCCGCCGATGCGGCCGCCCTGGCCGACATGGAAGACGAGGAATACCAGCGCTTCGTCTGCATCGAGGCGGCGCTGATCGAGCCGGACTTGCTGGCCGCCGGCGCCGAATGGACCGGCTGGCGCCGCACGCGCTGCTGAACCCGTTTTTGCGCGGCCGGGTCCGGCCTAGTTGGATTCCTTGATGATGCGTCCCGAACTGGCCTGTATCGGCCGCGCATTCAGCGGATACAGGCGGCTGAACAGCGCCATCTGCGCCGGCGACGCCTGCATCGGCTGCTTCATCACCATCCACAGCACGTCCTCGCTACACGGCGGCGTCGTCAGCGATCCCATATAGGTGTAGTAATCGCGCCGCTGCGGCAGCAACTCGGCCGGATCGAGCACGATGGACGGCACCACCAGCTGGCCCTTTTCCAACGGCAGGTTGTTCCACACGGTCTGGATCACGTTTTGCGCCTGGCCGCGTTCGAGCAAGACGGCGATCACCGCCAGGTGGCCTTCGCTATCCTTGTGCACCAGGTGCACCACCATTTCAAAACCCTTGCCGTTGATGCGCTCTTCCGACGGGCGATGAAAATGGAACTGCTGCAACTCGTAAGTGCGGTTCATGATCGTGATGAAATTGCCGCTGCCGACGGTGACCACGATGGTGTGGCCATTGTCGATCACGTTGAACGAGGATGGATGGTAGTCGAAGGCGATCTGCTCCAGGTCGACCTTCATGCCGTCGCGGATATCGATCGGCGACTGGCGCTTGCCGGTGCCGCATTTGGCCCAGTCGACATTGATCTTGCTCCAGTTGGCAGGACCGGCTTCGCCGTCATACGACCAGTGGGTGCCGTGCGCCGGCGGCGGCGGCGGCACGACCGGAGGATGGGCGGCGATGTAGGCGGCGACCTTCCTGGCCTTGGCGGCCTGGGCCGCGCGCGCAGCCTGCGTGGCGCGCATCTCGGCCAGGCGCGCCGCGATCCTGGCCGACAGGTCGACCTCGGCATCGTCTTCCCTGGCCTGGGCGGTCTGGCCGCGCGAGGCCGGCGGCGGCGAGGCGATCTTCGCCTTGCCCGCCGCCAGGGCGGCGCCGGCCTTGGCCGCGTCGGTCTTGGCCGGCTCGACCGTGTGCTGGTCGGCGGGAAGGTCCATCGCGCTTGCAGCCATCATCACGGAACTGCAGGCCAAGAGGGCGATCAAATTGCGCATGGGATTCCAGAAAGTAAGAAATACACTCTGGTATACGTCCACAAGGCAACAAAACTTGAGACAGGAAGGCCATGCGGGCGCGAATAAATATCAAAAAAACGCCCGCCGCCCCCCTTTAGCGGCGCAGCATTTTCCTTGCCATCTTCCACAGCGCGCCCAGCATCAGCGGCACCACCGCCACGCCGATGCCGAACAGGACGATCACGGTCAGGTGGTCGCGCACCATCGGAATATTGCCGAAGAAATAGCCCGCGGTCAGCAAGCCAGCCACCCAGATCACGGCGCCGCTGACGTTGTACATCTGGTAGCGCGTATGCGTCATGTCGGAAACGCCGGCGACGAAGGGCGCGAAAGTGCGCACCACCGGCACGAAGCGCGCCAGGATGATGGTCTTGCCGCCGTGGCGCTCGAAAAACTCATGGGTGCGGCGCAAGCCGTCCTTGTTGATCCAGCGGTAGTTATGCGTAAACACGCGGTGGCCTATGGCCTCGCCGATCCAGTAATTCAGCGTGCTGCCGCCGGCCGCGCCGACGATCAGCAACAGCATCAGCAAGGGCAGGCTGAGCTGTCCGCTGGCGCAAAAGGCGCCGGCGATGAAGAGCAGGGTGTCGCCGGGGAAGAAAAACAGCACGATCACGCCGGTTTCACAAAAAACAATCGCAAACAACACCGCGTACACCAGCGTGCCATAGTCCGCGATCAACTTGCCGAGCATAACGTCGACGTGAACCAGCATGCCCAAAAACTGTACCAAATCCATAAATTTATCCTAGTGGTTGCGCCGGAATCATACACTACGACACCCGCCCGCCACAGGCCCGCCGGCGATATTTCGCGTTTCCTCGCAGCCGCTGTCGGGATTCCGACAACAAGCCGAGAAAGTTTCCTAATCGACCACATTTCGGTTTACAATCCGCGGCTGCGCAGCGCTGTGAATTTGTCCGCAGCGGCCCGCCCAACATCGACAGGAGACCCAGGATGGCCGTTTTCAAGGTTTTCAAGACAGGCCCGGCGCAGGCCCTGGTGCTGGCGCTGGCGCTGGCCTGGCAGGCGGCCGGCGCGGCCGAACTGCCGGTCAAGCCGACCGTGGCCGACATCGTCAAGGCGTCCAAGCCTGCCGACTGGCGTCCGCTCGACTTGCAAAACACCCTGTACCTGGACCTTCCGGCCGGCCGCGTGGTCATTGAAATGGCGCCGGTGTTCGCGCCGAATCACGTCGCCAACATCAAGGCGCTGGTGCATGAGAATTATTTCGACGGCCTGGCCGTCCTGCGTTCGCAAGACAACTGGGTGGTGCAATGGGGCGACCCGGATGAAAAGAATCCGAAGCCGATCAAGCACGCCCAACGCACGCTGCCGGGCGAATTCACGGTGCCGCTGAAAAACGACACCATGTTCACGCGCCTGCCCGACCATGACGGCTACGCGCCGCAAGTCGGCTTTTCCAACGGCTTCCCGTCGGGACGCGATCCGAAAAGCGGCCGGGCCTGGCTGACGCATTGCTACGGCACCGTCGGCGTCGGACGCGACAACGCCAGCGACAGCGGCGGCGGCACCGAGCTGTATGTCGTGATCGGCAACGCGCCGCGCCACCTGGACCGCAACATCACCGTGATCGGCCGCGTCATCGCCGGCATGCCGCTGCTGTCGACGCTGCCGCGCGGCGGCGGGCCGATGGGCTTCTACGACAAGCCGGAGCAAAACGTGCCGATCAAGTCGGTGCGCCTGGCGGCCGACGTACCCGAGGCCGAGCGCAGCCATTACGCAGTGATGCGCACCGAAACGGCGGCCTACAAGGCGGTGGTGGAAGCGCAGCGCAACCGCGGCGGCCCGTGGAACAAGGTGGCGGCCGGTTATATCGAGCTGTGCAACGCCCCGCTGCCGGTGCGCGAAGCAGAAAAGTAAGTAGCTTGAGGCTATAATCCGGCCATGAACGCGCCCATTACACCGCACCGCCCGATCCAGGCTCTTCCCGATCAGCTGATCTCGCAAATCGCCGCCGGCGAGGTGGTCGAGCGGCCCTCGGCGGTGGTCAAGGAATTGCTGGAAAACGCGCTCGACTCGGGCGCCACCCAGATCACCGTGCGCCTGGAAGAAGGCGGCGTCAAGCGCATCGCCATCACCGACAACGGCCGCGGCATCGCCGCCGACCAGTTGCCGCTGGCCCTGGCGCGCCACGCCACCTCGAAGATCGCCTCGCTGAGCGACCTGGAAAACGTCGGCACGCTCGGCTTTCGCGGCGAGGCGCTGGCCTCGATCGCCTCGGTCGCCGCCGTCACGCTGACGTCGCGCACGGCCGACGCCGCCCACGCCTGGGAAATCGTCGGCTCGCACAGCGGCAGCGTGGCGCCCTCCTCCGGCGCGCCCGGCACCACGGTCGACGTGCAAGACCTGTACTTCAACACGCCGGCGCGGCGCAAGTTCCTGAAATCCGAGCAGACCGAATTCGGCCACTGCGCCGAAGTCGTGCGGCGCATCGCGCTGGCGCGGCCGGACGTCTCCTTTTCGCTCAGCCACAACGGCCGCGCCATCGACCACTGGAACGTCAGCGAAATGGCCAAGCGCAGCGCCCACATCCTCGGCGAAGGTTTTGCCCAGGCCCGGCTGGCGCTGGACGAAACGGCCGGTCCGCTGCGCCTGCACGGCTACGCCGGCTTGCCGACCGCCTCCAAGGCGCGCGCCGATGGCCAGTTCTTTTATGTCAACGGCCGCTTCGTGCGCGACAAGCTGCTGGTGCACGCGGTGCGCATGGCGTACGAAGACGTGCTGCACGGCGACCGTTTCCCGTCCTACGTGCTGACGCTCGACCTCGACCCGGCGCTGGTCGACGTCAACGTCCATCCGTCGAAGATCGAAGTGCGCTTCCGCGACAGCCGCGCCGTGCATCAATTCGTCTTCCACGCGGTGCAGCGCGCGCTGGCGCAGACCTCGGCCACGGCTTTCGGCAGCGTGCCGCCGCCCTTCCTGCAAGCGGCCGCCGATGCCGGCCTGGGCGGCGGCCCCGGAGCCGGCTGGCGCCGCGAGCAGATCCAGACCACTTTCGGCGCCCGGCTGGCACCGGCCTATACGCCGACCTTTTCGCCGTCGCCGTTCGGCCCTCGCCCCGGTTCCGGCCAAGGCCCCGGCCAATCCGGCGACAGGCTGCCCGGCGTGGCGCAGAGCAGCGCCAACTACGGCGCCCTGTTCGCCGCTGAGGGGGGCGCGGCGCCGGCCGCCGCCGTGCCGCAGGCCGCGCCCTACATCGCCACGCCCGGCGCGATGGCGCAGGAAGAATATCCGCTCGGCTTCGCGCTGGCCCAGTTACACGGCATTTACATCCTGGCGCAGAACGCGCGCGGCCTGGTGCTGGTCGACATGCACGCGGCGCACGAACGCATCCTGTACGAGCAGTTGAAGACGGCGCTGAATGCGCAGGTGGCGGGCCAGGACATGCAGGTGCAGGCGCTCTTGATCCCGGTGACCTTCCATGCCGACGCCATCGAAGTCGGCACCGCCAACGAAAACCGGGACACGCTGAAGGCGCTCGGCTTCGACATCGCCGCGCTGTCGCCGACCACCCTGGCGGTGCGCTCGGTGCCGACGCTGCTGAAGAACGCCGACGCCCAGACGCTGGCGCGCGACGTGCTGCGCGACGTGCGCGAATACGGCGGCTCGCGCGTGCTGATCGAGCGCCAGAACGAGTTGCTCGGCACCCTGGCCTGCCATACGGCGGTGCGCGCCAACCGCATTTTGTCGACGCAGGAAATGAACGCCCTGCTGCGCCAGATGGAAAACACCGAGCGCGCCGACCAGTGCAACCACGGCCGCCCGACCTGGGTCCAGGTCGACATCGGCGCGCTCGACAAGCTGTTCCTGCGCGGCCAGTGACGGCGCCGGATTGTCACGTTCCGGCCGTGTCGCGCCACCACCACGCAACCACCCTTCAAGAAGCGTTTCATGACAAACCAAGCATCCTTGCCGCTGGCGGTGGCCATCATGGGCCCGACCGCGTCCGGCAAGACCGCCGCCGCGCTGGCCATCGCCCGCCACGTCCCGGCCGAGATCATTTCGGTCGATTCCGCGCTGGTCTACCGCGGCATGGACATCGGCACCGCCAAGCCGACGGCGCAGGAACTGGCCGCCGTGCCGCACCACCTGATCGACATCATCGACCCGGCGCAAGCGTATTCGGTGGCGCAGTTCCGCGCCGACACCCTGCGCCTGGTGGCCGACATCGCGGCGCGCGGCAAGCTGCCGCTGCTGGTCGGCGGCACCATGTTGTACTTCAAGGGCTTGAACGACGGCCTGGACGACTTGCCCGGCGCCGACCCGGCGCTGCGCGCCGAACTCGAAGCCGAGGCGGCGGCGTCGGGCTGGCCGGCCATGCATGCGCGGCTGGCGGCGCTGGATCCCGACACGGCGGCGCGGCTGGCGCCCAACGACGCCCAGCGCATCCAGCGCGCGCTGGAAATCATCGCCCTCAGCGGCCAGCCGATGTCGGCCCTGCTGGCGCTGCGCGAGAAAACGGTACTACCGTTTCACCTGCTGCCGTTCGCGCTGGAGCCGTCCGACCGCGCCGTGCTGCATGCGCGCATCGCCGCGCGTTTCGAGCAGATGCTGGAAGGCGGCGACGAAGGCGGCCTGGTCGCCGAAGTGAAGGCCTTGCGCGCGCGCGGCGACCTGCATGCTGGTTTGCCGTCGATGCGCTGCGTCGGCTACCGCCAGGCCTGGGAATACCTGGACGGGAGGATAGACCGGGCCGCGCTGCGCGAGACCGGCATCATCGCCACGCGCCAGCTGGCCAAGCGCCAGCTGACCTGGTTGCGCTCGATGCCGGATCGCATCGTCATCGATTGCCTGGAAGCCGACCCGGCCGGGAACATGTTGCGCCGGCTGGATGCGTGGCAAGCCTTGAAAAAATAATCAGGCATTTTTCCCGGCCCTCGCCTTGACAGGGAAAGGCAAACCCCGGATAATGCTCGGCTGTTGGGTGATATAGCTCAGTTGGTTAGAGCACAGCATTCATAATGCTGGGGTCGGTGGTTCAAGTCCACCTATCACCACCAAGAACACGTTTCAAGAAGTCCAGTAACGTACAGAAACCCGCCCTTCTCCCAGGAGAACGCGGGTTTTTGTTCTTGTTCCTATAATGGTTTTGACCGTTGCGTGACATCCAAACCCTGCCGGCACTTTTGGGGTCCTTGGCGCGTGCATGGCATGTCCTCGGCGCGACACCTGGCGGGAGCGCACGGCGCTTGGGACATGGCCAAGCGCCAGGCCGCTCGGCATAGTCTCTGATGTAGAGATTCAGGCCGCCACAAGTCGCCGCCGGTTAGCATCGACAATCTTGGCTACGTTATCGACGGTGTTATTTTCAATCGGCAGCAAACGTGCCAGATTCCTGAAATCGACATCTGTCACCAAACCTAGAATTTCATCTATAACGCTGGTCGCGTCGCGGTCTGTCAGCCCGCCAGCGCGCGCAAGCTTTAAGATATCCGCACGGCTTGGATTTTTCCCCTCCCCAGCAATATCCATGAAATGCTCCCCCCCGGAGCCAGGGCAATATGTCAGATCGTAAGGCGGGGCAAGTACCCAATCGTTATTTTTGTTGAGCAGGAAAGACAGGTTTTTTGCGTGGTCATCGCGGTTGTTCATCAGCACGTTGAAAACGCACCGCTGCAGCGCCTTTATCGACTCCCGTTTATCCCGCGTCAGTCGACGCGTGACTTGCATAAATTCGGTATAGCCGAGAGACGGAATCCGAAAGTCTGCATGAAGCAATCCCGCCAGGGAGTGCACGTGTACACGCTGGCCAGCCGCGTCACGGTCAAAACGCTTGCTACCAAATGCGGTCAAACCGTTGGGCAACTGAATAAATTTCGTGGGTTCCATGCCCAGGCCACAGCGATGCGCTATGCGCGCATACAGCTCTTCCATTGCGCAGCTGTCAGGCGCGTCCTCCCTGGCCGGAAACTTGAACAGCCAAGGCTGCCCGCCGGATACTCTGCCATCGTGCGTACTCATCTGGTTCGTATCGGGATTGTAGTAGACCACGGCTTTCGGTCTTATACCGCCTGGCGATCCTCCCACGCGCGCCAGCTCGGCTAATACTGCGTGACTCTCATCGTAGAGCAGCGCCCGGATCTCGCTAGCAATTTCAAGCAGCGTCAGGTCTGGCTGCCCCACCATGTTCTTATCGCTCGGCTCATAGGTCAGCGCACCCATCGTATTTTCGCCAAGATATGCCAGGCGATCGAGAACCGAAATTTCATCTGTTTTGATACCTCGCGCCCTCATCCGGCGATCCATCAACAAAAGTCCCCAGCCATCAGGCAGCGAATCGTAGATGAGTCCTGGAACTTGCATCAGATCCAAATAGTCTTTTTGATTATCTGGATAGGCAATTGCTCGCAACGGCAACCGAATAGGAGAGAGTTCGATCTCACGCGCCAGTGCGTCCGCCGAATATTGGAACAGAAGGTCTCGACCGTCATGTGCAAGCGTGCCCAAAAAAAGCGAGGCGCCGGCAGCCTTGTACATCACCCGGAGTTCTTTCATTGGTTTCTCAATTTACGATAGGCCCGCTGACGAGATTTGATACTAGCTTGCGCACGCATGTCATCAATTGTGCGGGTTTGCTGAACGAGAACGGACTGAAGATCCGCCGATGCCCTCAGAGATTCCAGAATACGTATGAAAGTAACAAGCGTACATTTTCCAGTACGTTCAAAGTTGCTAAGTGTTTGAGTGGACACACCAATGCGCTGAGCCATTTCTTCAACGCTCACATTCATCAGCACGCGACGGGTCCGTGCTCTGGCACCCAGTTCGGCACATATTTCCTCTGGGAGCGATAGAGTGAAATCCACTATTTTTCCAATATTTATATCAGTTTTTTTAAATTATACTATAGAAAAGCATTGTTTATCAGGAGAAGAGTCGACCAGTGGCCATGTATAAAATTGACATAAGTCCACGAAGGCAAGCCGGGAAATTTAAGTTTTTCGGGTGGTAAGGACTTGGCGTTTCAATCAAGCGCCGCGCTGCCCCCGGCCAGGCGCAGCTCGTTCCGGTTAAGCGAACTCAAACATGCGCGCCGCTGCCCGCCTGGGTGCGCGTCGCATAACTGGCCGGCGCAATCGCCGACTGCCTGAAATGGCGGGTGATGACCTCGACCAAGGCATCCGAGGCCGAGTTGCTGCGTCCCGCGGAACGATACAGGGTGAGATCCACCTTGGGCAGCGGCGGGATACTGTCG
>DASYLQ010000391.1:0-5509 GCA_036009485.1 Janthinobacterium sp. | reverse complement strand
GGCGGCGGGAATATCTGTGCGCTGCTGACCTCGCCGATGACGAAGGGCTTGATCCACGCCGTCTCGATGCAGAGCAGCGTGCCCTCGGGCTGCGAAATCCCGACCCTGGCCGATGTCGAGCGCGGCACGGGCAAGACCCTGGTCGCCAAGCTCGGTTGCGACGGCAGCGCCGACGTGGCCGCCTGCATGCGCAGCAAGACCCCGGCTGAACTGGTGAATGCGATTCCCGGCCAGTTCACGGTATTCCCGCGCACCTACGGCCCGAACATGGATGGCCATGTCTTCGTCGACGAGCCGCTGGCGCTGATCAAGCGGCGCGCCTATCCGGCCATGCCTGTCATGATCGGCAATACGGCGGAAGAGACCATGCATTTCATCGACGCCGCCGGTCCGGTGACGGACCTGGCCAGCCTGAAAGTTGTGGTCGGCAAAGTTTTCGGTCCGGCCCAGGTCGAGCGCATCGTCGCCCAGTATCCGCTGGCGGAATATGCGACGCCGCGCGCCACTTTCGTCAAGCTGACCACGGACGCCGAATTCACTTGCCAGTCGCGGCGCGTGGCGCGCACCTTCGCCAGCGTGCAGGATGAACCGGTGTTCCGCTACCGTTTCAGTTACACGCTGCAAAACGATGCGAAGCAGACCGCGCTGGGGGCGATCCACACGCTCGAACATCCTTTCCTGTTCAGCTGGCAGGGCTCGTACCAGCCGACGCCGACGGAACTGGAGATCCAGCGCCAGATGGTGGGCTACTGGAGCCGCATGGGCAAGGCGGGCAATCCGAACGGTCCCGGCGAACTTGCCTGGCCGGCCGTCACGCCGAAAAACGACGCCTACCTGGAGATCGGCGCCGCGACCGCGGCGCGCACCGGGCCGGCCGACGCCCATTGCGATTTCTGGGATACAGTCCAACTGACCTGGCCGCACATGTAAACAAAAGGGCCGCGCATGGCGGCCCGAATCAAATCGACCGGCGCCCCTGAGGCGCCGGTCGGCGTTTAGGAGCCCCCTTTACAGGGCCTTCAGGTTGCGGGCATGGAAGCGCACGTGCTCTTCCATGAAGGTGGAGATGAAGTAGTAATTGTGGTCGTAGCCGGCATGGCGGCGCAATTCCAGCGGCTGGCCGGCGCTCTTGCAGGCAGCCTCGAACACTTCCGGATATAACTGCTCGTTGAGGAACTGGTCGTTCAAGCCGATGTCGATCAGGATGCCGTTGGGGAAGGGCGTCTGCAGGCTGGCCATCAGGATGCTGGAATCGTATTTTTCCCAGTTGGCCGGATTTTCGCCGAGGTAGCCGCCGAAGGCTTTTTTTCCCCATGGCGCAAAGGAGGGCGCGGCGATCGGCGCGAAGGCCGACACCGAGCGGAACACGTCGGGACGGCGCAGCGCCAGCATCAGCGCGCCGTGCCCGCCCATCGAATGGCCGAAGATGCCGAGACGGTCGGCGTCGACCGGCAGGTGTTGCGACACCAGGGTGCGCAATTCGCGCATATAGCTATACATCCGGTAATGCTTGTTCCATGGCGCTTCGGTGGCGTCGATATAAAAGCCGGCGCCGGTGCCGAAATCCCAGGCGTCGCTTTCGCCGGGCACGCGGGCGCCGCGCGGGCTGGTGTCGGGCGAGATCAGGATCAGCCCTTCGCTGGCGGCGTAGCGCTGCGCCCCGGCCTTCATCGGGAAGGTTTCTTCGGTACAGGTCAGGCCGGCCAGATAAAACAGCGCCGGCATGTTGGCGCCGGCGGGCGCGGCCGGTATGAAGGCGGAAAAGCGCATCGGCAAGCCGATCTCGCGCGATTGATGACGGTAAAAACGCTGCACGCCGCCATAACAGGCGTGCTCACTGATCAGTTCAAGCATGGGGGAAGCTCCTATCGAATCCGATAGTATAGCCAGACTTGGCTTAAAGGGCAGCCGAGCCTGCCGAGATCCGGCCCCTTGTCCGCGCTCACCGGACCAATAGCGCCTTGAGCCGACAGCGCATCGCGCACTTCTTCTCTTCTTGCCGTTCAGCATTTATTGCGCCAGCGCAGAACAATTGCTGCGCAAAGACTCAATAATGGCCTCCGGTCTCCGGCGCCCATGGCGAAAGGTGTGCGGCATATGAAGCGGGCAAGCAGCGATGGTTTTACCTCCAGCGTGTGGGATCGGCTGATTGCCACGCCCCATGCTTGCGCTGCGCACGAGGGCGCCGTGCATCTGACCCTGGAACAGTTCAAGCGCGTCATCGCGCGCGACCTGGAAGCGCTGCTCAACACCCGCGTCGCCCTTTCGGGCGAGGCGCTGGCGGGACTGCCCAGCTGCAGGAACTCGATCGTCAACTTCGGCCTCGCCGACTTTGCCCAGCTATGCCTGAGCGACAGCGAGGACAGGAAGGAAATCTGCGATCGCCTGAGGGCGGCCATCGAGCGCCATGAACGGCGCCTCAGCAACGTCCGGGTGCAGCTGGTCAGCGAAACCGGCATGGTCAATCGGCTCAGCTTCCTCATCTCCGGGCAGTTGCGCGCGATCGCGGCGAATGAGCGAACCCAGTTCGATGTCAGGCTGGAGCCGTCGAGCCTGCATTACTCCATCAGCTAATTTTTGCGCCAGCGGCGGCGCCGGGGAAGCGTTCGATGAAAAAACTCCGAACATACTATGAGCGCGAACTCGGCACCTTACTCGGTTTCAACCAGGAATTCGCCGCGCAATTCCCCGCCCAGGCGCGCCAGCTGGGCATGCCCGACGGCGCCGCCGACGACCCCCATATCGAGCGCTTCATCCAGGCGAGCGCGCTCTCCAACGCCCGCATCGCCAAGCTCATCGACGACAACGACGCGAAGGTGACGGAAGCGCTGTTGAGCGTCAACTATCCCCACTATTTGCAACCGTTCCCGGCCAGCTCCATCGTCGGCGTCGACCTGGGCGCCGGCGTGGACACCATGACGACGGTCGGCACGATTCCACGCGGTACGATGATGAGCGCCAAATCGCAGGATGGAGCGCCCTGCGCATTCCAGACGATATTTGACGTGCAACTCACGCCCCTCGTGCTATCCAGGCTTGCATTCCACCCCATCATCGACCTGCCTCCGTCCATGCCGCGACCGGCCACAGTCACGTCGTCGCTGAGCATCGCCATCGAGTGCAAGGCGGGAACCGTGGGCTTGAAACAGCTCGGGCTGAATGCATGGCGCCTCTTTATCGATGCCGAGCAATCCTTGAGCGCGACCACGCGCGACGTCTTGTTCATGCATGCCAAGACGGCCTATATCGAGCTGGCCGGCGGCGAGTGGATCGCACTGGAGACGATGCCGATTCGGCCGGTCGGCTTCGAGCCGGAGCAGGCGCTGGTTCCCGCCAAGGCCTCCTCGCACCCGGCCTATCGCTTACTGACCGAGTATTTTGCCTTTCCGGAGAAGTTCAATTTCTTCGATATCGACTGGCCATCGCTGGCGCGGCATCTGCCCGCGGACTGCCGGAAGCTGACCTTGCATCTCGGCCTGTCCGGCATCCCCGCCGACTCGAGCGTCGCGCGCAGCCTGGGCAGCTTGTCGAACAAAAATTTCGTGCCGGGCTGCACCCCGGTTGTCAACCTGTTCAAGCGCAGCGCCTGTCCGATCGAATGGAACCACACCGCCACGGACTACGAACTGGCGCCGGACGCCAGTCCGGCCTCCGACTACGACATCCACAGCGTCGACAAGGTCTACGCGATCCGCGACTCCGCCGGCGGACCAGCCCTCACGGAATTCCGTCCCTACTATTCATTGCGGCATGGCGAGGGCAGGGGACAGCGCGGCCACTACTATCTGCTTCGGCGCGACCCCATCAGGGCACTGAGCAATCCGGGCCATGACATGCGGATTGCCTTGATCGATCTGGACCTCGATCCGCTGGCCATGGCGGACGCCAGCGTCTCGATCGACCTCACCTGCACCAACCGGAATTTGCCGAGCCGGCTGCGTTACGGCGCCGCCGGCGGCGACCTGGAATTGGAGCAGGCCACGGGCGGCTTCCCGCTGCGCTTCCTGCGCAAGCCGACGCCGCAATATCGCTTCAGCGCGGATGCCCACTGGCGCCTGATCTCGCACCTGGCGCTCAGTCATTGCTCGCTGGTGCAGGACGGCTTGAACAATCTGACGGAGATGCTCACGCTATATGACTTGCCGCAGTCGGCGGTCTCGCAACGCCAGATCGGCGGCATCACCGGACTCGAGCATCGACCGGCCAGGGCGTGGCTCAGGGATGGCGCGCACAGCGCGCTGGTGCGCGGCATCGAGGTGCGGCTCACGCTCGATGAAGAGGCATTCGCCGGCACCGGCATGCATCTGTTCGCACAAGTGCTCGACCGCTTCTTCGGGCTGTATGTGCATCTCAACAGCTTTTCGCAATTGACCATCCTGTCGCACTCGAGCGGAAAGGAACTGATACGATGCCCACCCCGAAACGGCGCCATCAACCTGGTCTGATCCGGCACCTGATCGATCAGCCGCGGCGCTTCCAGTTTTTTCAGGCGGTGCGCGTGATCGACCTGTGGCTCAGGCGCGGCGGCCTGGCGCCAGGGCAAACGCTCGAACGCTTCCTGCGCTTCAAAAACAGCGTCTCCCTGAGCTTTCCGCCAAGCCAGATCGAAGCCTTGTCCATCGACGCCGACGTGTCGCTCGATACCGATACCGCGCTGCAGGCAGCGCTCGAGCGCCGGCAACTGCGGCACATCCACATCACGCCAGCCTTCATGGGCTTTCTGGGCGTGAACGGCGTGCTGCCCTACTGCTACACGGATACCATCGCGGCGCAAATCCGCTTCGACAAGAACGAGGGCGGGCGCGCCTTCCTCGACAGTTTCTCGCATCGCTCCATGACCTTGTTCTATCGCGCCTGGGAAAAATGCCGCGTCGAATACCGTCTCGATGGCAATGGCAAGGATGGCTTTCTTTCCTTGCAACTGGCGCTGGCAGGCGCAAGGCCACGCCAGGCCGATGCGGCCCGGCCCATGCAGGACGACGACGCCATCGCCGACGAGGTCGTAGCGCACTACGCGGCGCTGATACGCCATCGGCCGGTATCGGGCGACGCAATCGCCGGCGTGCTGAGCGACTATTTTGGTGTGCCGTTCAGGCTGGAGCAATTGGTCGGCGCCTGGGAGACGCTGCGTCCGGAAGAGCAATCGCGCCTTGGCGGGGCCAATTGCGAGCTAGGAACAAACACGATGCTGGGGCCGCGCGACTGGCACCGCGACCTGGGCGTGCGCCTGTGGGCCGGCCCGCTGTCGCGCGTCCATTTCGACCAATTCCTGCCCGGCGGCAGCGCCGCCAAGGCGCTCAAGGCGATGCTGGCCCTGTTTGCCGTGCCGAATATCCGTTTTGAGGTGCGCCTGGTATTGCGCGCTCAGGACATGGCGCCGGTGGTGCTGAACGCCGGTCCAAGACTGGGTTATGACACTGTCCTGGCCAGCAAGCCATCGGCGGCGGACCAGGATCTGGCGCGCTACTGCATCGTTTTTTGACAAGGAGACCATGATGGACGATGACGA
>DASYLQ010000390.1:0-4956 GCA_036009485.1 Janthinobacterium sp. | reverse complement strand
CGTACGTCGATCGGGCCGAAGTGGTCGAAAAAGATAAACGGGCCGACCGTCTGCGTCACGGCCGAGGGCAGCAGCCGGTGCACCAGCAAGCCGCCGCCCAGGTCCTTTTCATGTCCCTTTACTACCTTGGCGATCGGCATGGCTCAGCCCAGGACGGTCGTGACTTCGGTAGTCACCGTCGTCATCAGCTTGTGCACCGGGCACTTGCCGGCGATGACCAGCAATTCCTCGCGCTGGGCGTTGCTCAAGTCGCCCGTCAGGTGCAGCGTGGTGGCCAGGCGGTAAGTGCCCTGGCGCTCTGCGCTGGCGTCGCGCTCGGTGGTGACTTCGACGTTTTCCACGGGAATGCCCTTGCGCCTGGCATACCAGACCACCGTCAGCGCCTTGCATGCGCTCAGCGCGGCGTCGTACAGGTCGTGCGGCGAAGGACCGGCGCCGCTGCCGCCCTCTTCCACCGAGCTGTCGGTCGACAGGATATGGTTGTCGACGTGGACGATATGGCGCATCGGCAGGGACTGGTCGCGGATTACTTTGATAGACATGGCATTCCTAAGCTGGATAAAAACCCACAATCTACACTGTTTAAGCCCGTTTCGCCTACCCCAAACGGCGCCTCTACAGCCTCAGGGGTCGATTCCTTGCCATTCAAGCCAGTTTGCGCGCCACCCGGAAACCAACGATATCGTTGCTGAACACGGCCGAAAAGCCGTTGCGCAGCGCCGAGCGCAGGTAGCGCGGGTTGTACAACCAGGAACCGCCGCGCAGCACGCGCCGGCCCGGGTCGCCGCCCTCTTCCCAGGCGCGGCCGTCGACCGGCGCGCCTTCGTAATTTTCGTGCACCACGTCCTGCACCCATTCCCAGACATTGCCGTGCATGTCGAACAAGCCCCAAGGATTGGCGGGATAGCTGCCGACCTTGCTGGTGCCGCCGATGAAGCTGCCGCGCTTGCCGCCGTTGTAGATGAAATTGCCGTCGTAATTGGCTTGCTCGCTGCCTATCGTGTCGCCGAAGCTGAAGGCGGTCCTGGTGCCGGCGCGGCAGGCGTATTCCCACTCCGCCTCGCTGGGAAGGCGGTACACCTGGCCCGTCATCTCGCTGAGCCAGCGCAGGTACAACTGGACGTCGTTCCAGTTCACGCCGATCACTGGATGGGCGTCGTTTTGCACGAAGCCGGGATTGTCCCAGTCGGTGTCCTCGGATTGCGTCTGCCAGCCGGTGGCGCGGACGAACTGGCGCCATTGCCCCACCGTCACCGGATAGCGGCCCAGCGCAAACGAGTGCTCGATGCCGACCCAGTGCTGCGGCGTTTCCCGCTCCAGCCAGCTCTTTTGCGAACCGGCCGCCATGGCGACGGCGCGCTCGTGGTCCGGCACGCCCATCTGGAAGCGCCCGGTCGGGATCAGCACCAGGTCCGGCCCCTTGCCGCTGCCGTCGAGGAAGCGGTCGCGCAGCACGCCGTCGGCGTCGGCGACGGGGCTGGCCGGCGTCGGCAGCAATTGCGCCAGTTCGGCGGCGGCGCGCGCGGCCAGCTCCTTGCGGGCGCGCTCCTGCTCGGCGCGCTGGGCCGCTTCCGCCCGCGCCTGCAAGACCTTGCGCTGCTGCTCTTCCATTTCCTGGCGCGCCTTGGCGGCGTCGGCTTCGCGGCGCGCCCGCAACTGCTCGCGCAGGGTTTCCTTGCGCGCCTTGCGGGCCGCTTCTTCCTCGATGCGGCGGCGTGCCTCCTGCTCCTTGCGCAACTGGTCCAGGCGCAGTTGCCCGGCCGCGGCGGCCTGCGCCTCGGCCTTGCGCTTGAGCGCCAGTTCTTCCTGGCGCCTGCGCTCCAGCAGGCGCGCCTGCTCCGCCTGCGCCGCCTGTTCCTTCCTGCGTTGCTCGTCCTGCCGGCGGACCAGCTCGGCCTGCTCGGCGGCCAGCCTGGCCTGCTCCGCCAGTTCCGCCTCGGAGGGGCCGGCGGCGCGCTGCAGGGCTTCCAGCAAGGCCCGCACCGAGGCTGGCCGCAGCTCGGCCGTCAGCGAAAAACCATTTTGCAGCACCTGCCATTGCGCCGCGTTCAGCGCCGCCGGCGCCGACGGCAGGTGGGCCGTACTGCGGGCGTCGTCGAAGGGCATTTTCCCCTCCAGCATCTGGTAAATCATCACCGCCACCGCATACACGTCGAGGCGCGGGCTGGGCTGGCGTTGATGCGTGCCGGCTTCCGGCGCGCGGTAGCCGGTGGTGCCGGCGTTCGGCGTTTCCAGCCCCAGGCTGCTGCCGGCGTTGCGCACGCGCGAGGCGATGCCGAAGTCGAGCAACTTGATCTCGCCGCGCCTGGTCAGGAAGACATTGCCCGGCTTGATATCGCGGTGCACCAGCTTGTGCTTTTCCCAGGCATACGCCAGCGCGTCGGCGACCGGATGCAGCAATTCCCGCACCTGGTCCAGGCCCAGCGGAGCGCTCTTGCCGAGGTAATTGTCGAGGTCCTCGCCCTCCAGGCATTCCATGATGATGAAATAACTCGAGGTGGCCGGATCCTGCGCCCATTCATAGACGCGGACGATGTTTTCATGCGCCAGCTTGCGCGCCTGGGTGGCTTCCTCGATCAGCAGCCTGGCGTGGGTGGCGCTCTGGGTCAGTTGCGGCGGCAGGATCTTCAGCGCCACCATTTCGCTGTTGCCCAGCTCCGCGTGCGTGGCCAGGTCGGTAGCTTGCCAGACCTGGCCCATGCCGCCCATGGCGATCAGGCGCTCGAGCCGGTAGCGGCGGTTTTGCGGGCCGATTTCCTGCCCGGCCATCAATCCCAGTTCGGTGCCCTGGCGCGCCGGCGCCGGCGCCGCTGCCGGCCCATGCGGCACGGGCGAGCCGGTGGGGGGCGCGTACTCGGCGTCCAGGATGGCATTCTTGCGCAGGTCGAACTCCTGCTGGCTTAACAGTCCATCGTCGTGCAGTGCGCGCAGTTCGCGGATCTTGTCTCTTGCTGTTTGCATCATCTGTACTTGAAAAACCCGCCCTTTCAAGGCTGCAATGGCGCACCGCATTCGGCGCAGAATTTATCGTTCGGATGGCCGGGACGGGCCGGATGGCCGTTGCTGCAGCAGCGTAGCGCCGCCGGCGCCGGCGCATGATGGTGCTGCGGCGCTCCGGCTTGCGGATTGTGATACTGCCCCGGGGCGGCGGGCTGTGCATGGTGACCACTCGCTTGCGCCACGCCGACACCGAGCTGCATCTGCGCCGACAGCGCATGGTTGTGCGCCGCGTTCTGCAGGTTGATCAAGTCGAGCTGGTGGCGCCGGTCCTTGTCGGCCTGGGCTTCCATGTGGGCGCGCTCTTCCAGCACGCGCTCGTGCGCCATGCGGATCGCCTCGGCCGGCGCCATGCTGTTCTCGGCGGCGGCCACGGCGGCCAGCGCCTGGATTTGCTGCGGGTTCATGCCGGCCTGGACCTGGGTCTTCAGCAGCTGCGCCAGCACCGCCGCGTTGGCGGCGTCGGCCGTCGCCACCTTGCCGGTGTCGCTCAGCTTGCCGATGCTTTCGATGCGGGAAATCCCGATGCGCGCCAGGTCGGCGGCGTGCGCCTGCTGCGCCGCCAGGATGTCGTATTCGCCCTTCCAGCGGGCGTAATCGGCGTCGCGCTCCTGCGCCAGGCGCTGCAGCTCGCGCTGCCATTGCGCTTCGTGTTCCTGCTGCTTGAGCGCCAGGCGTTTTTCCTCGACGGCCAGTTGGTCCAGCTCGGCCTGGTGCCGGTTCTGCTGCAGCTGGCGCGCATGCACACCCTCGGCCTCTATCGTGCGCAGCAGCTTTTCCTGCTGGGCGATGGACTCGGCCTGGGCGCCGCCGCGCTTCAGCGCGGCGATCTTTTCCTCGATCTCGGCCACTTGCGCCGCGCTGCCCGCATCCTTGACGCCGTCGCCGCGCAGCAGGTCGCGCCGGCGCGCCAGCTGCAGCTGGTCTTCCCATTCCTGCACCCGCTCCGCTTCGCGCTTGCGCGCCGCGTTCACCAGCGCCACGCCCTGCCAGCGCGCCTTGTGCTGCTCGGCTTCCATCTGGGCGTCGCGCTGGGCCGCTTCGGCCTGGACTTGGCGCAGCCGCGTCAGCTGGGCGCGGCGGTTGGCCTCGTCTTCGATCGACAGCGCCCGGGCGATCTGGATCTGGATCTGCTGCTGGTGCAACTGCTGCGAAAAGCGCTGCTGCGCCAGCTGCATCTGTTCGCGCGCGGCTTGCTGCGCCATTTCCAGCTCGCTGCGCATCTTGATGCCGGCCAGGGCGCGCACATGCTCCCATGCGCCGACGTCGCCGGCGCGCTGCGCGCCCTTCTTCGCCAGCTCATGCTCCAGCTCCGTCAGCGCGGCGCCGGCGCCGCGCTCGAGCGCCTGCTTGCGCGTCGTCGCTTCGACGATGCGGCCGTACAGGTCGACCTCGCGGGCGCGGATCGCCTGCACCCGCTCGGCCTCCTGCTGCGCCAGTTCGGCCTTGTCGACGCTGGCGTCCTGGCGCAATTCGGCGCGGCGGTAGGCCAGGCGCATGTTCTGCTCTTCGCGCCAGATCGCCTGCCATTCCTGGTCGTCGTACAGCTGGTCGAGCTGCTTGACGTGCGCCAGCTGCACCTGGCGCTCGTCGGCCACCAGCCACAGGGTGCCGATGCGCTCGCGGTTGGCGTCGTATTTATCGTGGCGCAGCGCCGCCGTGTCGACGCCGCTCACCGCCAGGCCGTACTGCGCCAGGCGCATCTTCAGCGCCGCCTGCAGGCGTTCGTCCAGCTGCGGGCGCAGGTCGGCGTTGCCGGCCATGTCGCGGATCGAGCGGCCGCCGACGAATTCTGCGGCGATCTGGCGCACCGACGGCGCCAGCAGATCGTGCAATTGCAGCGTCGTCACGGTGCCCGGCGCGGCCATGAAATGCCGGGCGAAGGCCGTGACCTGTTCCACCTGGATGCTGACGCTGAAGCGGGCCGAAACTTTCAGGTGCTCGGCCGTGTGCAGGTCG
>DASYLQ010000389.1:0-1639 GCA_036009485.1 Janthinobacterium sp. | reverse complement strand
GCGTCTCGATCATGTGGGTGCGGTAGATCTTGCTCAGGTTTTGCATGCGCAGCATGGCGGGCCTCTTTGGGTGGTTTTCTCGGTGGATTATTGGTTGATCGAGACGCGGGCCGCGTTCTCGAAGGCTTCGGTGCCGGCGATGACGATCTTGTCGCCCTGTTTCAGGCCGCCCAGGATCTCCACCGCGGAAACGCTGGTGGCGCCCATCTTGATCGGCGTGCGCACCGCCACGCCGTCGTGCACGACGTAGGCGTAGCGGCCACCCCCGGATTCGACGAAGGGGCCGCGCGCCACCATCAGCACGTTGGGCCGCTCGTCGATCAGCAGGCGCGCCGAGACGCGCTGGTTTTGCCGCAGGCCGGGCGGCTGGGCGCCGCTGAAGCGGACCCGCGCCAGCACTTCATTCTTCACCACTTCCGGCGACAGCGCCGACAGCTTGCCGCTGGCCTTGACGTCGCCGCTCTCGATCTCGGCGCCCATGCCCAGGCCGATGTCGGCGGCATAGGTTTCGGGCACTTCCAGCTCGACTTCCAGCCTGGACAGGTCGACCAGGGTCATCAGCGCGGTATTCGCCTGCACCACGTTGCGGTTTGCCACCGACAGGGTGCCGATGAAACCGTCGACCGGCGCGCGCACGGTCAGTTCGTCGACGCGGCGCCGGGCGTTGTCGCGCGTCAGGCGCTGGCGCTGCAGTTCGCCCTGCCTGGTCTTCAGCTCCAGCATGACGTCCTCGCCTTCCAGCTTGGCGGCCTGGAGTGCCTGCTTGCTGCGGATTTCGGCCGAGCGCAACGCATCCTGGGCCTTTTGGTAATCGATCCTGGCGACGGCGCCGACCTGGGCCACGCTTTCATAGCGTTCCAGCGTGCGCTGGGCCGACAGGCGCTCGATTTCCGAGGTGTCGGCGTCGCGCTGCGCCACCAGCCTTTGTTTTTTCGCCAGGATTTCCTGGCGCGCCACTTCCGCTTCCAGCTGGTTGACGCCGGATTGTTCGCGCTTCAGGGCGTCGCTGAGGTCGGGCGATTCCAGCACGGCCAGCACCTGGCCCTTCTTGACGGTGTCGCCGGCCTGCACTGCCAGCGTCACCGTCGCCACCGTGGTGGAATACAGGGTCGGGCTGACGGCGGCGACGATGCGGCCGTTGACGGCGGCGTCGCGGATCAGGGTGCCGCGCCCGACTTCGGCGATGCGCAGGCGCGAGGCGTTCACCGATTGCGAACTGCCGCGCCAGGTCAGCAGCAGCGCGGCGGCGGCGCCGGCCAGCACGGCGGCGGCGCCCAGCCAGATGGCGCGGCGTTTCCAGCGCTGGCCGGGTTTGATGCTCAGGACGGTGTCCTGGGAAGAGGTATCGCGGATCATGGCGTGGGCTCGTGACAAATGATGCAGTGCTATAAGCATGATGCATGCCACGGACTAAATAATTGATTTTAAAGGATAAAATTTTCGGTGTCCGCTGTCCGCTGTCCGCGGGCGTCCGGCCGTCCGCCTCCTTGATTTTCCTGCAAGCATGCATATCTGATGCCGACGGATGAACGCATCCCGGCGTCCGGCGCGCATTTTTTCGCATTTTTTATTTAATTGATTAAGGCGATATGACGATCTTCCCTTCCTGTCGGGCGCATTGGACGGCCATGCTTTCTTC
>DASYLQ010000388.1:0-2755 GCA_036009485.1 Janthinobacterium sp. | reverse complement strand
TAGTCATTCATCCAGGCCGTGCCTCTGCGCGACACGACTGCCTGACTTTAAACAGAGTTTCCTGTGGATATTGACCACGGCCAATGAAAAGCGAGATTGGTACAGCAGAAGCAGCCTGCTCGGGATGAGCGCTACCAATTTTAATTGGACAAAGTCGAGCTTAGAGGCTGCTTCACCTTGACGGAAAACGGGCTGGCAAATCGCCGCCGGAGACGCGACAATACGCTTCCCCCAGCAAAGCCCAACCATCGCCCAACCATGACAAGACCTGAGAATAACGATTCCAGCGACGATTCCAGCGACGATTCCAGCGCGGCCAGCGCCCATGCCGAACTGGCCGGGCTGCGCCAGGCGCTGGATGCGGCGCCCGCCGACGCGGCGCTGCAGCGGACGATGAGCGCCGCCCTGCGCCTGCGCGGCGACGAACTCGGCGCCCTGGCGCATGCGATCGCGGCGGGGACGCTGGAAGCCCATGCCGCCGGCACGCTGGCGGATGCGGGGCAGGGGCTGTGCGATGTCGGGACCGGCTATTTCATGAAAGGCGAGCATCGGACTGCGGCCTTCTGGTACCGGCTGGTGTTGAGCATCAATCCCGACCTGGCCAGCGCCTGGCAAAACCTGGCGGCCATCCACGCCGACGGCGGGCGCGCGGCTGAAGCCGAGGCGTCGCGCCGGCAAGCCTACCGCATCCAGCGCGTGTTCATCGAACCCGCCGCGGCCGGAGCGCGGCGCGTGTTGGTCCTGTGCGTCGGCCAGACTTCCGGCAACGTGCCGGTCGAGACCCTGCTGCCGGCGCAGCGCTGCTGCCGCATCAAGTACGCCATCGACTATGCGGCGCCGGCGGAAGATGCGGCGCTGCCGCCGTTCGACCTGGTGTTCAACGCGGTCGGCGAGCCGGACGTCGCCGCCGCCCTGCACCAGCGGCTGCAGGAATTTGCGCAGCGCTGTGGCCGGCCCTTGCTGAATCCGCCCGCCGCCATCGCCCGCACCCAGCGCCATCGCCTGGCCGAATTGCTGGGCGGCCTGGACGGCGTCGCGCTGGCGCCCTGCATCCGCATCGAGGGTCCGCCCGCCTCGCCCGAGGCGCTGGCCGGCTTGCTGGCCGGCGCCGGCATCGGCTTCCCCATGCTGGCGCGCCCGGCGGCCACGCATGGAGGCGAAGGACTGGACCGCCATGCGGACATGGCGGCGTTGCAAGACCGGCTGCGCGGCGCCGAGGGGCCGCACTACCTGGCGTCGTTTTACGACTACCGCTCGGCCGACGGCTGCTATCGCAAATACCGCATCGTCTTCGTCGACCGCCAGCCCTTCCCGTATCACATGGCGATTTCCGCGCACTGGATGGTGCATTATTTTTCGTCCGACATGGAAGCCAAGCCCGAACGCATCGCCGAGGAAATGCGCTTCCTGCAAGACCCTGACGCGGTGCTGGGCCAGCGCGCCATGTTCGCGGTGCGCGCCATCGGCCGCCGCCTCGACCTGGATTACGCCGGCATCGACTTCACGCTGCTGCCGGACGGACGCGTATTCGTGTTCGAGGCGAATGCGACGATGCTGGTGCACCGCGAACGGCAGAATGGCGCGCTGGCGCACAAGAATATCCAGGTCCAGCGCATCGTCGACGCCTTTGAGGCGCTGCAGGCGCGCCGCCTGGCCGGCTGATCGCGCAACGCCGCCTGCTTGGCGGCCGGTTCGTCCGCAGCGGAGAACAGCGCAATCGGCACCGCGTCAGGATATCCCTACATAAAAATCAGGCATGCCTGATGGTGTAGGAAAGCAATGCTCATTACCCTGAGTAAATACCTCTCTGAATCGATAAATAGAGAGGTTAAAGGCGTATGTCACGTAAACAATATAAATAATTGTAAACAAGAAATGTGGTACTTGGCCATCGTCGTAATTACGGCGCCGGGCGTGTGATGGGAACGGTGGTCTACAGCGCATCGGATGTCATTGCGCTGTCCCGTCAGCAGCTCATCCGGCACCGGACATGGGTACTACATTCGGCGTCGACTGCCTGATCGGTCTCGGCGCGGTGGATCTACGCCAGACCGAAACTAATCAAAGGAAAAAAGTGAAATTTTCAGATCTAAAAATTCGCACGCGGCTCAATATGGGCTTTGGTGCCATCGTCGTTTTACTGGTGATCCTGGTATCCTTTGTCCACACCAATTTTTCCAAGCTGGAGCAAGCAACTACTTGGAATGCCCACAGCAATCAAGTGCTTGATGAGACCGATGGGATGCTGGAAAGCCTGATCAATATCGAGACTGGTGAACGCGGTTTTGCGCTGACCGGAAACAACGCTTCCCTGGAGCCTCTCAATACCGGCCTGGGCTCATTCACAAAACATTTAGCCAAGGCCAAAGAGCTTACATCCGATAATTCCCAGCAGCAGGAGCGGCTGCAAAAACTGGAAGGGGAAGAGCGCCGATGGCTGGCAACGGGTATCGACCCGGTGATTGCCATGCGACGCAATGTCGTCGATGGCAAGGATGAAATGGCAAGCGTGATCGCCCTGGAGCAAGCGGGAAAAGGCAAGCAGGGCATGGACGCGATGCGCGTCATGATGTCGCAGATCAAGGACTCAGAGACTGTTTTGTTGGAGCAACGTTCCAAAGACGCGGAAGCCTTGCAATCCTTGACCAGCTATTCCATGATTGGCGGCGGCATTGTTGCCGCTTTACTCGCTGCCTTGGTGGCGGTTTGGCTGGCTAACAATATCACGCGTCCGCTGGCGCTGGCGATCGCTTTG
>DASYLQ010000387.1:0-8114 GCA_036009485.1 Janthinobacterium sp. | reverse complement strand
TAACTTAATAGCTAAAATATTCACTTCCAAAATTGATTGTATTTATTAATTTCATAGGCATTTCCTTTCATTGCATGTCTAAACGGTTGCTTTTTACCAATTTACCCGGAAGGTTGGTGAAAATACCTATCAAACGGAAAGAATCAGTCTGCTAAAATCATAAGCTTTCCGAGTCTATCAACAGGAAGGGCAGCACAGCATGGATTCCTCAGCAGATCAAAAAGAAGAGCTTCGCCAGCAATTACGTCAGGCAGCGCTTGAATTCCACGAATTCCCGCGGCCGGGCAAGATCAGCATCGCGCCAACCAAACAAGTCACCAACCAGCGCGATCTGGCGCTGGCCTACACCCCGGGCGTCGCGGCGCCTTGCGAAGAGATCGTCATCGATCCCGCCAACTCCTACAAATACACGGCGCGCGGCAACCTGGTCGCCGTCATCACCAACGGCACCGCCGTGCTGGGCATGGGCAATATCGGGGCGCTGGCCGCCAAGCCTGTGATGGAAGGCAAGGGCGTGCTGTTCAAGAAATTCGCCGGCATCGACGTCTTCGACATTGAAATCAACGAGACCGATCCGGACAAGCTGTGCGACATCATCGCGTCGCTGGAACCGACCTTCGGCGGCGTCAACCTGGAAGACATCAAGGCGCCCGAGTGCTTCTACATCGAGCGCCAGCTGCGCGAGCGCATGAAGATTCCGGTCTTCCACGACGACCAGCACGGCACCGCGATCATCGTCGGCGCGGCGCTGCTGAACGGCTTGAAAGTGGTCGGCAAGAGCATCAAGGAATGCAAACTGGTGGTGTCCGGCGCCGGCGCCGCCGCCCTGGCTTGCCTGGAATTGTTCGTCGACCTCGGCTTTCCGCTGGAAAATATCTACGTCACCGACCTGGCCGGCGTGGTCTACAAGGGCCGTACCGAGCTGATGGACGCGGACAAGGAACGCTTCGCCCGCGACACCACGGCGCGCACCCTGGCCGAGGTCATCCCCGGCGCCGACATCTTCCTCGGCGTGTCCGCCGGCGGCGTGCTGAAGCCGGACATGGTGCGCCAGATGGCGCCGCGTCCGGTGATCATGGCCCTGGCCAACCCGACCCCGGAAATCCTGCCGGAAGAAGTGCGCGCCGTGCGCGACGACGCCGTCATCTGCACCGGCCGTTCGGACTTCCCGAACCAGGTCAACAACGTGCTGTGCTTCCCCTACATCTTCCGCGGCGCCCTCGATTGCGGCGCCACCACCATCACACGCGAAATGGAAATCGCCGTGGTCCACGCGATCGCCGACCTGGCCCACGCCGAGCCGTCCGACATCGTCGCCACCACCTACGGCATCAACAACCTGTCCTTCGGTCCGGATTACCTGATCCCGATGCCTTTCGACCCGCGCCTGCTGATCAAGATCGCCCCGGCCGTGGCCAAGGCCGCCGTCGCCTCCGGCGTGGCGACGCGCCCGATCCAGGACCTGGAAGCCTACGCCGACAAGCTGCAGCAATTTGTCTACCGCAGCGGCACCTTCATGAAGCCGCTGTTCCAGGTCGCCAAGGCCACCGCGCCCGAGCTGAAACGCATCGTCTACGCCGAAGGCGAAGAAGAGCGCGTGCTGCGCGCGGTGCAGGTGGTGGTCGACGAGCGCCTGGCGCGGCCTATCCTGGTGGGCCGTCCAGCCGTGCTGGAAACGCGCATCCAGCGCTTCGGCCTGCGCCTGAAGCTGGGCGTCGATTTCGACATCATCAACCCGGATTTCGACGAGCGTTACCGCGACTATTGGCAGACCTATTACGCGATGACCTCGCGCAAGGGCGTGACCCAGGAGTACGCCAAGCTGGAAATGCGCCGCCGCCACAGCCTGATCGGCGCGATGATGATCCACAAGGGCGAGGCCGACGGCATGATCTGCGGCACCTTCGGCACCACCGAGCTGCACCTGCGTTACATCGACCAGGTGCTGGGCCGCCGCGCCGGCGCCTGCGTCTACGCCGCCATGAACGTGCTGATCCTGCCGGAGCGCCAGCTGGCGGTGGTCGACACCCACGTCAACGACAACCCGAGCGCCGAGGAGCTGGCGGCGATCACCATCATGGCCGCCGATGAAATGAACCGCTTCGGCCTGAAGCCGCGCGCCGCCCTGCTGTCGCACTCGAACTTCGGCTCGTCCAACAACGAGTCGGCGCAAAAGATGCGCAAGACCCTGAAGCTGGTGCAGGAACGCGCGCCGGAGCTGGAAATCGACGGCGAGATGCACGGCGACTGCGCCCTCGACGCCAAGCTCCGCAAGGCCATCATGCCGGATTCGCCGCTCACCGGCGACGCCAACCTGCTGGTGATGCCGAACATCGAGTCCGCCAACATCGCCTACAACCTGGTGAAGACGGCGGCCGGCAACGGCATCGCCGTCGGCCCCATCCTGCTTGGCTGCGCCAAGCCGGTGCATATCCTGACGCCGTCGGCCACCGTGCGCCGCATCGTCAACATGACCGCGCTGTGCGTGGTCGACGCGGTGTCCCAGCGCAAGGCTTGATCCCGCGCCCTGTCATCCGCGCTGCGGCGGGCCGTCGATGTCGACGTCCCGCCGCAGCGTTTTGCTTTCCACCTCCCCCTTCTGCGCGACATGAAGGCGGCGAAAAGCCGCGATTGCGTCACAAGATGTAAGCGGTGTAACAATTGGATAGATTGTCCAAGGGCATATTTTCGCCTCTGTTACAATATGAGGTTGCAAAAATATCTATTAGTAAGTTGTTCTCTGCTACCGGAGTGCTGCTTTCGATGGTTGGCCGCGCTGACGTAGGTGGCGACATCCGATCGAAAAATATTGAAGAATATGAATACCATGCAAAACACTAAAAAAGCGCTTATTACAGGCATTACAGGGCAAGACGGCGCTTACCTCGCGCAATTATTGTTGGAAAAAGGTTACGCGGTCACCGGTACTTACCGCCGCACCAGTTCCGTCAATTTCTGGCGCATCGAAGAACTGGGTATTCAGGCGCACCCCAAGTTGAGCCTGGTCGAATACGACTTGACCGACCTCGGTTCCAGCATCCGCCTGCTGCAGTCGGGCGACTTCGACGAAGTGTATAACCTGGCGGCGCAAAGTTTCGTCGGCGTTTCCTTCGAACAGCCCGTGACCACCGCCGCCATTACCGGCCTCGGCCCGGTCCATCTGCTCGAAGCGATCCGCATCGTCGATCCGAAGATCCGCTTTTATCAGGCCTCGACCTCGGAAATGTTTGGCAAGGTGCAAGCCATTCCACAAGTCGAGGACACTCCTTTCTATCCGCGCAGCCCGTACGGCGTGGCCAAGCTGTACGCCCACTGGATGACGGTGAATTACCGCGAGTCCTACGGCATCTTCGGTTCCAGCGGCATCCTGTTCAACCATGAATCGCCGTTGCGCGGACGTGAATTCGTCACCCGCAAGATCACCGACGCCGTCGCCAAGATCAATCTCGGCAAGCTGGACACGCTGGAGCTGGGGAATATGGACGCCAAGCGCGACTGGGGCTACGCCAAGGAATATGTGGAAGGCATGTGGCGCATGCTGCAGGCCGACCAGCCCGACACCTTCGTGCTGGCCACCAACCGCACCGAGACCGTGCGCGACTTCGTGACGATGGCCTTCAAGGCCGCCGGCACCGCCATCGAATGGCAGGGCAGCGCCGACAACGAAACCGGCCATTGCAGTCGCACCGGCAAGACCCTGGTGCGCGTCAGCCCGAAATTCTACCGTCCCGCCGAAGTCGAACTGCTGATCGGCGACCCGGCCAAGGCCCTGAAACAGCTGGGCTGGGCGCCCAAGACCACGCTGGAAGAACTGTGCCAGATGATGGTCGAGGCCGACCTGCGCCGCAACGACATCGGTTTCTCGTTCTGACATGAACCGCGCCGCACAGACCAGCCCTTCCAGGCCGCCGACGCAGCAGGAGGGCGCCGGCAAGCGCGCCCTGGTGACGGGTCTGCAGGGCTTCACCGGGCGCTATATGGCGCGCGAGCTGGAAGAAGCCGGCTACCGGGTGTTCGGCACGGCGCTGTCGGACGAGCCCGATGCGCCCAATGTGTCCCAGGCCGACCTGCTGGACCGCGACGCCATGGCGGCGCTGGTGCAGCGCGTGCAGCCGGACGTGGTGGTGCACCTGGCCGGCATCGCCTTCGTCGCCCATGCCAACGCCGAACAGATTTACCGCGTCAACGTGGTCGGCACGCGCAACCTGCTGGAAGCGCTGGCGGGCCTCGAGCGCAAGCCGTCGGCGGTGCTGCTGGCGTCGAGCGCCAACATCTATGGCAACGCCGATGCCGATCCGATCGGCGAAGAAGTCATGCCGGCCCCGGCCAACGACTACGCCGTCAGCAAGCTGGCCATGGAATACATGGCGCGCCTGTGGTTCGAGCGCCTGCCGGTCATTCTCGCGCGGCCCTTCAACTACACCGGCGTCGGCCAGCATGAAAACTTTTTGCTGCCGAAAATCGTCTCGCATTTCCGCCGCGGCGCGCGCGAGATCGAACTGGGCAACCTGAACGTGGCGCGCGACTTTTCCGACGTGCGCGTGGTGGCGTCCAGCTACCGCCGCCTGCTGGCCGCGGCGCCGGCGGCAGCAGGGCAAGCCTTCAACGTCTGCTCCGGCACCGGCTATTCGCTGGGCGAAGTGCTGGCCCTGATGGCGGCCATCGCCGGCTACCGCATCGGGGTGCGCGTCAATCCCGCCTTCATGCGCGGCAACGAAGTGGCGCGCCTGGTCGGCAGCAACGCCAAATTGGCGGGCGT
The DNA here is from genome assembly GCA_036009485.1 of Janthinobacterium sp. Lineage (GTDB taxonomy): Bacteria > Pseudomonadota > Gammaproteobacteria > Burkholderiales > Burkholderiaceae_D > Janthinobacterium. Next base: position 3,355 of record DASYLQ010000387.1, on the reverse strand, counting down.
GATCGGCGCGCTGGCGCCGCCGCCGCTGGAACAGACCCTGCGCTGGATGTATTCGGCGTGAGCGGCCTGCGCGTTGGCCTCAGCAGCACCAAGATAGAACCCGGCCTGACCGGCGGCCGCCTCGACGGCATCGGCGTCTACACCAGCGCCCTGATGCAGCACCTGCCGCACGCCGGCTGCAGCGTGCAAGGCTATTCCTTCGCTCCGCTGCGTTTCGGTCCCGTCGCCAGGCGCGCCCGTCTTTCAGTCGGACGCTGCATGCCGCGCTCCTTCCCAGTCTCGATGCTGGCCGACCTGGCCGCGCCGGGGCTGGTGCGGCGCGCCGTGCCGGCCGATATTTTCCACGTCACCGACTACCGCATCGTGCGCATGGCGTGCCCGGTGGTGGCGACCTTGCACGACGCCTTGCCGATCGCCTATCCGGAATGGTGCAGCCCGCGCCTGCGCGGCTTGAAGAACTGGCTGCAGATCAAGGCGGCGCGCAAGGCCGACCATGTCATCGCCCACACCCAGTTCTCGATCGCCGAACTGGTGAAGTGCTTCGGCGTCGACGAGCGCCGCATCAGCGTGGTGCCCTGCGGCGTCGGCGAGGAATGGCTGACGGCGCCGGACGCGGCGGCGCAGGCGGCGACCCTGGCCGCGCACAGCCTGGCGCCGGGGTATTTCCTCTTCGTCGGCACGCTGCAGCCGCGCAAGAACATCGAGCGCCTGCTGGCCGCCTACCTGAGCCTGCCGGCGGCGCTGCGCGCGCAGCGCCAGCTGGTGATTGTCGGCGCGCCGGGCTGGCGTTGCGAAAGCCTGCTGCGGCAGATCGCGGCGGCCCGGCAGAACGGCGCGGCGGTGGTCTGGCTGCGCCACCTCACCGGCGAGGAACAACTGCGCCAGGTGTACGCCGGCGCCGGCGCCTTTGTCTTTCCTTCGCTGTACGAAGGTTTCGGTATTCCGGTGGTCGAGGCCTTCGCTTCCGGCGTGCCGGTGGTCGCCTCGAACACCACTTCGCTGCCCGAGGTGACGCAGGGCGCGGCGCTGGAAGTCGATCCGCTTTCGGTGGCGGCGCTGGCCGACGCCATGCGCAACGCCGTCGGCGACGAGGCGTTGCGGGCGCGTTGCATCGCCGCCGGCCGCGCCCGCGCCGCGCAACTGACCTGGCGCGACACCGCGCGCCGCACGGCAGCCGTGTATCATGCCATCCTTTCCTCGTGAGCGCGGCGAACCGCGTTCCCTCTGAGTTTCCCCCTATGCGCGTCCTTCATTTCTACAAGACTTATTACCCCGATTCCGTGGGCGGGGTCGAGCAAGTCATCCGCCAGCTGTGCGTCGGCACCGGCCGCCTCGGCGTGAGCAATGAAGTCCTGACCCTGACGCGCGACAAGAACCCGGCCGACATCGAATTCGAGGGCCACCTGGTGCACCGCGTCGGCCTCGATTTCGAAGTCGCCTCGACCGGGTTTTCCTTCGCCGCGATCCGCAAGCTGGCGCGCCTGGCGCGCCAGGCCGATATCGTCCATTACCACTTTCCCTGGCCTTTCATGGACCTGGCGCACTTCATCGCCCGCGTGAAAAAGCCCAGCGTGGTGACGTATCACTCGGACATCGTGCGGCAAAAAAACTGGCTGCGCCTGTACCAGCCGCTCAAGCAGCGCTTCCTGCAAAGCGTCGACCTGGTGGTCGCCACCTCGCCCAATTACCTGGCCTCGTCGGCGGTGCTGGCGCGCTACCGCGACAAGACCCGCACCATCACTTACGGCCTGGACAAGAGCATTTACCCGACCCCGGCGCCGGCCCGGCTGGAAAAATGGCGCACCGAATGCGGCGAACGCTTTTTCCTGTTCGTCGGCGTGCTGCGTTATTACAAGGGCTTGCACATCCTGCTCGACTCCGTCGCCAATAGCGACTATCCGGTCGTCATCGTCGGCGCCGGCCCGATCGAGATGGAGCTGAAGGCGCATGCCGAACGGCTCGGCCTGACCCATGTGAAATTCCTCGGCGCGCTGGGCGAGGACGACAAGGTCGCGCTGCTGCAACTGTGCTACGCGATGGTCTTCCCCTCGCATCTGCGCTCGGAAGCGTTCGGCATTTCGCTGCTGGAGGGGGCGATGTTCGGCAAGCCGATGATTTCCAGCGAGATCGGCACCGGCACCACCTATATCAACGTCGACGGCGACACCGGCCTGGTGGTCCCGCCCAGCGATCCGGCCGCCTTCGGCAAGGCCATGGCGGCGCTGTGGGACCAGCCGGACATGGCGCAGCGCATGGGCAGGCGGGCCGAGGCGCGCTATTGGGAATTGTTCACCGCCGAAAAAATGGCCGACAGTTATGTCAGCCTGTACCGCGAACTGGTGGCGCGGCGCGCCGCCCTGGCGCCGACGCCGGCGCCGGCCAAAATTTAACCGAGTTTTAGTTGGCATTTTTGGCATGCATTTGCGATCGATCAAATGCACGCGGCGGCGGGCGGCCTAAGATCAGCCTCGAACCCACGCCCCTGCAGCGGTCCGCAATCACGGCATGACCCACGGTTTTGACGGCGCATTGTGTGACGCAACGGCGTTGCCGGCGGTGCGGGTTCACCCTTCGGGCTAGCCGCCCATTTTCCGGCGATCTCCAATTATTCCTCGGCCCAGCGGTTTTTGATCACGCACACCGCCGGCAATGCGGCCAAAAACAGGTCGACCAGCCCGGCGTCGAAGTGCTGGCCGCGCTGCTCGCGCAGGTAGGCGACGGCCTGTTCCACCGTCCAGGCCTGCTTGTACGGCCGCGCCGACGTCAGTGCGTCGAACACGTCGGCGATGGCGACGATGCGCCCGACCAGGGGGATCGCCTGGCCCGCCAGGCCGCAGGGATAACCGCTGCCGTCCCATTTTTCATGGTGGGTCAGGGCGATCTGCCGCGCCATCGCCAACATGCCGTGTTCGTGTTCGCCGATGATGTCGCCGCCGATGGTGGCGTGGGTTTGCATCACGGCCCACTCATCGGCGTCCAGCTTGCCCGGCTTTTGCAGGATGCGGTCGGGGATGCCGATTTTGCCGACGTCGTGCATCGGCGCCGCGTGCAGCAAGTCCTCGGCGTCGGCTTCGTGCATGCCGGCCGCCAGCGCCAGCAGCTTGGCGTAATGGCTCATGCGGATCACGTGCAGGCCGGTTTCGTTATCCTTGTATTCCGCCGCCAGGCCGAGGCGCTGGACGATCTGCAGGCGGGTTTCCTTCAGTTCGTCGGCGCGCACCAGCGACAGGTGGGTGCGTACCCGCGCCCGCACGATGGGCGGGCTGACCGGCTTGGTAATGTAGTCGACCGCGCCGGCTTCGAAGCCGATCACCTCGTCGCGCGGATCGCTCAGCGCGGTGACGAAGATCACTGG
>DASYLQ010000386.1:0-3972 GCA_036009485.1 Janthinobacterium sp. | reverse complement strand
GTCGCCGCGGCGGCCGCGCTGGGCGTGACGGAACCGTTCAGCTGCGGCATCGGCGGCGGCGGTTTCATGGTGATTTACCTGGCCAGGGAAAAACGCCTGATCACCATCGACCACCGCGAAACCGCGCCGGCCGCCTTCACGCCGACAGTGTTCCAGGAAAACGGCAAGGACATGGGTTTCGACGACGTCGTCGCCAGCGGCCTGTCGGTGGGCGTGCCCGGCACCGTGCGCGGCTGGAACGAGGCGCTCAGCCGCTACGGCTCGATGTCCTTCAAACAGGTGCTGGCGCCGGCCATCGAACTGGCCGGCAAGGGCTTTCCGGTCGATCAAAAGTTACACCAGTTCGTGTCCGAAAACGAAAGAAAATTTCATCTCTTTTCCAGCACCAGCGCGCTCTACCTGAAAGACGGCAAGGCGCCGGCCGTCGGCACGGTGTTCCGCAATCCCGACCTGGCGAAAGCCTATCGCGACCTGGCCGGCGGCGGCGTCAAGGTTTTTTATGAAGGCAAGATGGCGCGCGCCATCGTCGATGCGGTCGTCAAGCCGCCGTTGACGGCCGGCAGCAAAGTTCGGGCCGGCAAGATGACGCTGGCCGACCTGTCGAACTACGAGGCGCGCCTGCGCCAGCCGGTGCGCAGCACCTACCGCGGCTACGATATCTATGGCATGCCCTTGCCCAGCAGCGGCGGCATCGCCGTCGCCGAAGCGCTCAACATCCTCGAAGGCTACGATTTGAAGAGCATACCGCGCGACAAGGTCGAACACCTGTACCTGGAAGCCAGCCGCCTCGCCTTCGCCGACCGCAACGCCTACCTGGCCGATCCGGAATTCATCGACGCCCCCGTGGCCGGCTTGCTCAGCAAGGATTTCGCCGCCCGCCGGCGCGAACAGATCAGCAACTCGCGCGCGGCCGAGCACGTCGCCGCAGGCGATCCCTATCTGTTCCAGAAAGACCCGAGCACGCCGCAGCGCCCGGCCGCCGGGCGCTTGCTGGCCGAGAGCGCTCACACCACCCACCTGACGGTGTCGGACAAGGACGGCAATATCGTTTCCTATACCTTCACCATCGAATCCTGGGGCGGCAGCGGTATCGTCGTGCCCGGCTATGGTTTCATCCTGAACAACGAGATGACGGATTTCGATTTTTCCGGACCGCAGCCGAACGTGCCGGAAGCGGGCAAGCGGCCGCGCAGCAGCATGGCGCCGACCATCGCCTTTAAAAGCGGCAAGCCGGCCTTTTCCATCGGCAGCCCGGGCGGCGCCACCATCATCACCACGGTGCTGGAAACCATAGTCAATTACATCGACCTGGGGATGACGATGGACAAGGCCATCGCCGCGCCGCGCATCAGCGAACGCAATGGCGACGCCAGCGACATCGAACCGGGCTTCGCCGGCACACCGCAAGCGAAGGCGCTGGAAAAATACAATCACCGCTGGGGCAAGGAAGTCGAGGAAATCGGCGCCGCCAACGCGCTGGTGTTCAATCCCGACGGCACCGTCACCGCCGTCAGCGAAAGCAAGCGCCATGGCGTCGGCAGCGCGCTGGTGCAAAAATCCGGCCATTGAATAAAAAAGCCCGGCGCAAGGCCGGGCCGATGAGATTCAGGACGGCGTGGCGCCGTCCTTGCTCGATTATAAATGTGGTGTAATCTGCGGCATCAGATCGTCGAAGGTGCGGCCGCTGCCGTTTTCGCCGATCGCGTGCATCTTCCACTCGCCGTTATGGCGGTAGACCTTGGCCATGATCTGCGCCGTGTGCGCACCCTGCACCGACAGGTTGAAGCGCGCCACTTCCTGGCCGTTGGCCGCATTGACGATGCGGCAATAGGCGTTTTCCACCTGCGAAAAATTCTGCCCGGTGAAGCTGTTGACGGTGAAGACCAGGCTTTTCACGCCGGCCGGCACGCGGGCCAGGTCGACATTGATCTGTTCATCGTCGCCTTCGCCGGCGCCGGTGCGGTTGTCGCCGGTGTGCACGATGCTGCCGTCGCGGCTTTTCAGCTGGCGGAACCAGACAAAATCCACGGCCCGCTTGGTTTCGTCGAACAGCACGCACGAGGCGTCCAGGTCGACCGCTTCCGACTTGCCGCCGAAGCCGAGGAAGCCCTTGGTCTTGATCGAATCCCAGCCCAGCCCCATCGTCACTTTCGACAATGCGCCGCCGGCTTCCTTCTCCAGCGATATCTTCTGGCCCTTGCTTAAATTGACTGACATGGTTGACTCCTTGTTTGGTTGAATCGAATTTAGCAGCGTGCCGTGAATGATGGCTTATACGCCGACGCCGAACGAGGCCGCCAGCGGTTCCAGGCCGCCCTTGTAACCCTGGCCAATGGCCTTGAACTTCCAGTCGGCGCCGTTGCGGTAGACTTCGCCGAAAACCATCGCGGTCTCCGTCGAACCTTCTTCGGACAAGTCGAAGCGGGCGATTTCCGCATTGCCGCTACTATTCACGCAACGCACATAAGCCTTCGACACCATGCCGAAGTTTTGTTTGCGCGCCTCGGCATCGTGGATCGTCACGCAAACGGCGATCTTTTCGACGTCGGCCGGCACCTTGCCCAGGTCGACCGTGACGGTTTCATCGTCGCCCTCGCCGGCGCCGGTGCGGTTGTCGCCCGAATGGACCACCGAGCCGTCGCTGGATTTCAGGTTGTTATAAAAGACCATGTCGCTATCGCTGCGCACCTTGCCGTCGGGCCGCAGCAGGAAGACCGTGCCGTCGATGTCGAAGGGGGCGCCGTCGGTGGCGCGGGCGTCCCAGCCCAGGCCGACCACTACTTTCGACAGGCCGGGGGCTTCCTTGCTCAGGTTGACGTTGCCGCCTTTTTGCAGATTGATTGCCATGATGTGTACTCCTGTATGAGTGAAAACCACGGGCACCTGGCGCCGCAGGCGGCGGACGGGTGCCCTTCGTCCGCCGCCCTGCATTTATTTTATTCAGGTTGCCATTTCCAGAGCGCCCAGACGGCGCTTGTAGCGGATCGACGACCACAGCGACGCGGCGATGAAGGCCACGCCGATCAAGCCCGTAAAGAGCTCCGGCACGTGGTACTTCATGCTGGCCAACATGATCAAGGCCAGGATGCCGATCGCATAATGCGCACCGTGCTCCAGGTAGACGAATTCGTCCAGCGTGCCCTTACGCACCAGGAACACTGTCATCGAACGCACGAACATCGCGCCGATGGCCAGGCCGAGCATGATGATCACGACATCCTTGGTGATCGCAAACGCGCCGATCACGCCGTCGAAGGAAAACGATGCATCCAGCACTTCCAGGTACATGAAGGCGCCGATGCCGCCGCGCTTGACCATGTCGCCGACATTGCCTTCATGCTCGCCGCTCTCCATCAGGCTGCTGATCACGTCGACGCCGACATACACCAGCACGCCCCACAGGCCGGCCGTCAGCACCACCAGCTTGCGGCCCTCCTCGACCATGGACAGGCTGGCCAGCAAGGCGCCCAGCGCGAGCATCACGGAAATCGACGCTACCTTGCCCAGGGCGCCGAGCTTTTCCTCGATGCGGCCCAGCCAGTGCACTTCCTTTTCATCGTCGAGCAGAAAGTTGAGGAAGACCAGCAACAGGAAAATGCCGCCGAAGGCCGCCACTTCCGCGTGGTGGTTGGTCAGGTGGGCCGAATACGCGTTCGGGTCGCTCAGCGCCAGGTTCCACACTTCCACCAGGCCCAGGTCGGCGGCCTGCGCCACGATCACCAGCGGGAACAGCAGGCGCATGCCGAACACGGCGATGATGATGCCGACGCCGAGGAACAGCGATTGCCAGAATTTATCCCAGGTCTTCAGCACGGAGGCGTTGACCACCGCGTTGTCGAACGATAGCGAAACTTCCATCACGCCCAGAATGGCGGCGATGCCGACCGCTGAGAGCGCACCCGCCAGGCCGCTATGGCTGTAACCCCACCAGCCGGCCGCGACCAGGCAAGCCAGCGTCACCAGGAATGACAC
>DASYLQ010000385.1:0-6503 GCA_036009485.1 Janthinobacterium sp. | reverse complement strand
ATGGAATTCCACAAGGAGCTGGACGCGCGGGGTTTGAATTGCCCGCTACCGATTCTGAAGGCGAAGAAGGCATTATCAGAGCTGCAAAGTGGTGAAGTGTTGCGCATCATGGCAACCGATCCGGGTTCGGTGAGGGATTTCCAGGCCTTCGCCAAGCAAACCGGCAACGCCCTGCTATCCCACGTGCAGACCGGCCGCGAATTTGTTTTTTTGATGCAGCGTAAGTAGCTCCCTGAAGCGGCGGCGCGCCCGCCCCTGCACGTTGACGGTGGAAAGCCATATTGAAGCTTGACTCGCAGTTGTAGATCTTGCCTAAAAGATTTTTTGTTAACGCATTTGCTGCGCAGCGTATCCCCTTGGTAGCGACGAAGTGAAATCTTCCAGATGTTTAGACGATTCCTTCTAGCAAAAAATCGCACGATCGTGCTTAAATTCTGACTGGGGCGGCATTTTCTCTTATAATCTAGCCCACCTTAAGTTCGTACAACATATATTTTCCAAAGGCAGAGCTATGAAAGTCTTGGTACCCGTCAAACGCGTGGTCGACTACAACGTCAAGGTCCGCGTCAAGAGCGACGGCACGGGCGTGGATACCGCCAATGTCAAAATGTCGATGAACCCGTTCGACGAGATCGCGCTGGAAGAGGCCATGCGCCTCAAGGAAGCGGGCAAAGTCACCGAGGTGGTCGCCATTTCCTGCGGCGTGAGCCAGGCCCAGGAAACCCTGCGCACCGCGATGGCCATCGGCGCCGACCGCGCCATCCTGGTCGACACCGCGGCGGACATCGAGCCGCTGGCGGTCGCCAAGCTGGTCAAGGCCTTGGCTGATAAGGAGCAGCCGCAACTGATTATCCTCGGCAAGCAAGCCATCGACGACGACAGCAACCAGACCGGCCAGATGCTGGCCGCGCTGCTGGGCTGGCCGCAAGCGACCTTCGCCTCGAAAGTGGTGCTCGACGACGGCAAGGTCACGGTCACGCGCGAAGTCGACGGCGGCCTGGAAACGCTGACCCTGACGCTGCCGGCGATTATCACTACCGACCTGCGCCTGAATGAGCCGCGCTACGTGACGCTGCCGAACATCATGAAGGCGAAGAAAAAGCCGCTCGACATGGTCAAGCCGGAAGACTTGGGCGTCGACACGGCGCCGCGCCTGAAGACGCTGAAAGTGGTCGAGCCGGCCAAGCGTTCGGCCGGCATCAAGGTGCCCGACGCGGCCACGCTGATAGCCAAGCTGCGCAACGAAGCCAAGGTCATCTAAACGGCTTTCGGAGCTTCCTTAAGCGCGGTTCATCCATATAAAAACTAGGAAACATCATGGTCGCATTGGTTATTGCTGAACACGACAACGCTTCTGTCAAAGGAAGCACCCTCCATACCGTCACCGCGGCGCTGCAATGCGGCGGCGAGGTGCATGTGCTGGTTGCCGGCAGCGGCTGCGGCGGCGCCGCGGCTGCCGCTGCCGGCATCGCCGGCGTGAGCAAAGTGCTGGTCGCCGACGCCGTGCCGTTCGCCGACGGCCTGGCTGAAAACGTCGCCGAACAGGTGCTGGCGATCGCCGTCGCTTACAGCCACATCCTGGCACCGGCCACCGCCTACGGCAAGAACATCCTGCCGCGCGTCGCCGCCAAACTGGACGTCGCGCAAATCTCGGAAATCACCAAGGTCGATGCGCCCGACACCTTCGAGCGCCCTATCTACGCCGGCAACGCCATCGCCACGGTGCAATCGAGCGACAAGATCAAGGTGATCACCGTGCGCACCACCGGCTTCGACGCCGCCGCGGCCAGCGGCGGTGCGGCCGCCACCGAGACGCTGAGCGCCGTCGCCGATTCCGGCAAGTCGGTCTTCGTCGGCCGCGAGGTGGCCAAGTCGGACCGCCCTGAACTGACGGCCGCCAGGATCATCGTTTCCGGCGGCCGCGGCATGGGCTCGGGCGACAACTTCAAGATCCTCGAACCGCTGGCCGACAAGCTGGGCGCGGCCATGGGCGCCTCGCGCGCCGCGGTCGACGCCGGCTTCGTGCCGAACGACTGGCAAGTCGGCCAGACCGGCAAGATCGTCGCGCCGACGCTGTACATCGCGGTCGGCATTTCCGGCGCGATCCAGCATCTGGCCGGCATGAAGGATTCGAAGACCATCGTCGCCATCAACAAGGATCCGGAAGCGCCGATCTTCTCGGTGGCCGATTACGGCATCGTCGGCGACCTGTTCGACGTCGTGCCGGAACTGGTCAAGGAACTGGGCTAAAAAAACCGGGCTAAGAAAACAGGCCGCTAAAAAGTCAAAAACAACGCGAGCCACGCCCATCCCCTGCATCGCGCCGGCGGATCGCGTGGCTGGTTTTTTGGGAGACGGAGATGAGTTACCAGGCGCCGCTGAAAGACATGCTGTTCGTGATGAAGGAACTGGCCGGACTGGCCGAGGTGAACGCCTTGCCGGGCTGCGAAGACGCGACCCCGGACACGGCCGAAGCCGTGCTGGAAGAGAATGCGAAATTCTGCGGCGGCGTGATCGCGCCGCTGAACTTCAGCAGCGACAAGGCACCCAGCTTCTGGCACGACGGCCAGGTGACGACGTCGAAAGGCTTCAAGGAAGCCTTCAAGGCCTTCGCCGAAGCCGGCTGGCAGGGCGTCCAGCATCCGGTCGAATTCGGCGGCCAGGGCTTGCCCAAGCTGCTGGCGGCGCCCTGCATCGAAATGCTCAACTCCGGCAGCATCTCGTTCGCGCTGGTGGCGCTGCTGTCCGACGGCGCCATCGAGGCGCTGCTGACGGCCGGCAGCGATGCGCAAAAGGCGCTGTACCTGGGGCCGCTGGTGTCGGGAAAATGGACCGGCACCATGAACCTGACCGAGCCGCAGGCCGGTTCCGACCTGGCGGCGGTGCGCACGCGCGCCGTGCCGCAGGGCGACGGCAGCTACAAGATCTCCGGCACCAAGATCTTCATCACCTACGGCGAGCATGACATGGCGGAGAACATCGTCCACCTGGTGCTGGCGCGCACGCCGGACGCGCCGGCCGGCGTGAAGGGGATCTCGCTGTTCATCGTGCCGAAGTTCCTGGTGAACGCCGACGGCTCGCTGGGCGCGCGCAACGACGCCCATTGCGTCTCGCTCGAGCACAAGCTGGGCATCAAGGCCAGCCCGACGGCGGTGCTGCAGTTCGGCGACCATGGCGGCGCCATCGGCACCCTGGTCGGCGAGGAAAACCGCGGCCTGGAATACATGTTCATCATGATGAACGCGGCCCGCTTCGGCGTCGGCCTGCAAGGCATCGGCCTGGCCGAAAGGGCGTATCAAAAGGCGGTCGCCTTTGCCCGCGAGCGGGTGCAGTCGCGCGACCTGGCCGGATCAGGCGGGCCGGTGGCGATCATCCATCACCCGGACGTGCGGCGCATGCTGATGGCCATGCGCGCGCAGACCGAGGCGGCGCGCGCGCTGGCCTATGTCGGCGCGGCGCTGAGCGACGTCGCGCATCATCACGCCGATGCGGCGGTGCGCGCCGAGAACCTGGCGGCGTATGAATACCTGGTGCCGGTCATCAAGGGCTGGTCGACCGAGATGGCGCAGGACGTGGCGCGCGACGGCGTGCAAGTCCACGGCGGCATGGGTTTCATCGAGGAGACCGGCGCCGCGCAGCACTACCGCGACGCCAAGATCCTGACGATCTACGAAGGCACGACGGCGATACAGGCCAATGACCTGGTGGGCCGCAAGACGGTGCGCGACGGCGGCGCGGCGGCGCAGCGCATCCTGGCGCAGCTGCGCGTCACCGAAGCGCAACTGGCCGCGCTGGCGGACGGCCCGCATGGCGCCGCCTTTGCGGCCCTTCAGCGCCGCCTGGCGGACGGCGGCAAGGACCTGGAAGCGGCGGTCGACTACGTCGTCGGGAACGTGAAGGACGACATCAAGGGTGTGTTCGCCGGCAGCGTCTTGTACCTGAAGCTGGCCGGCATCGTGCTGGGCGGCTGGCAGATGGCGCGCGCCGCCGTCGCCGCGCAGAAAGAACTGGCCGCGGGCGAGGGCGACGCCAGTTTCTATGAAGCCAAGATCGGCACCGCGCGCTTCTTTGCCGACCACATCCTGTCGCAGTCGTCCGGCTTGCGCACGGCGATCGTCGACGGCAGCGCCGGCGTGATGGCGCTGGGGGAAGAGCAGTTCTGATGCGCTGGGTCAGCCGTAAGCCCCGCCCGTGTACAGCAAATCGAACAGCCGCGAAATGGTGGCGATCAGGACGCCCGCGCCGATGGCCAGGCTGAGCACCATCAGCAGCGCCAGCGGCCAGTGCGAATGCGATTTCCTGGCCGAGGCGCGATTGTGGACGGCATCCCATTTTTCATCCGGCGTCAGTCCCAGCACCAGCGCCTCGAGAAAGCCGGCCAGCGCAGACAGCACCAGCGGCAGGATCTTGTAAAACCAGTCGGCGCCCGGGAACAGCAGGGCGACCAGGCCGGCCGCCGGGATGCTGGCCAAGTGCGCCCAGGCCCATATATCCCTGGCGCCACGCAGATAGAAGCGCTGCGCGCCCAGGCCGCCCAGCAAGAAAGCGAAAAAACTGGTGAGTGTCTTGTTTTTATGCGAAACGGCCATGGTCATTCTTGTGGAGATAGAAATGACCGCAAGTATCGGTCAGAATACCGCCCCGCAACCAGCTTTTTTAAGTAACAAGACTATTGCCGCTGGCGCCACTCTGCTTCATAATGTTCGATTGGCCCAAATTACACAGCTTCATCATTAACGCTTGCCGCCTGAGGGCAAAGCGCGCTATAATTTGCGGCTTTTTCCGCCTCAGCACACTTTTTGGAAATATTATGGTCGTTATTCGTTTAGCTCGTGGAGGCGCCAAGAAGCGCCCATTCTTCAACATCGTCGCTACTGATTCGCGCAATCGCCGCGATGGTCGCTTCATTGAGCGCATCGGTTTTTACAACCCGATGGCCTCGGGTGGCGAAGTGCCATTCCGTATCACTGAAGACCGTCTGGCTTACTGGACCGGCGTCGGCGCGCAACTGTCGCCTACCGTTGCCCGTCTGGTCGCAGCAGGCAAAGTAGCAGCCTAAGTCAGACACTGGTTTGACGGTCAAGACGGCATCCGGGGTGAAAATCCCCGACGATCTGGTACAGGTAGGCTATGTCTCCGGTGCCTACGGCGTTGCGGGCTGGGTAAGGGTCAAGCCCTTCTCGGACGATGCGGATGCCTTATTGAGCGTTAAAACCTGGTGGTTCGACAAGCCCGAATTGCATGACGCCGATGTCAAGCAAGTCAGGGAGCACGGCGGCGACGTCGTGGCCCAGTTGGTGGGCGTTGTCGGGCGCGATGCCGCAGAAGCGCTGAAGGGCGCCGCTGTCCAGGTTCCGCGCAGCCGCTTCCCGGCCTTGTCGGACGATGAGTTTTATTGGTCCGACCTGATCGGACTGACAGTCGAAAATTTGCAAGGTGAGTGCCTCGGGGAAGTCATCGACATGATGAGCAATGGTCCGCAATCGATTTTGCGCATCGCTCCGGTCGCCGGCCCCGCCGCGGACGCCACCGAAACGGCGCCCGAGCGCCTGGTCCCGTTTGTAGCGCAGTATGTCATTAAAGTCGACAAAGCCGCAAAGAAGATCACGGTCGATTGGGGCCTCGATTATTAGGGCGCGTCGCCAAACCTGCGGCGCGGCACGGCAAGGCAATTTAACGAAGCGGGCCAGCGATGCAATTTGATGTCGTCACCCTGTTTCCGGAAATGTTTGCGGCATTGACGCAGTCGGGCGTGACCCGGCGCGCTTTCGAGCAGCAGAAATGCGGCCTGTCCCTGTGGAATCCGCGCGATTTCACCAGCGACAAGCACCGTACCGTGGACGACCGCCCCTATGGCGGCGGCCCCGGCATGGTGATGCTGGCCAAGCCGCTGGAAGCGGCCATCAATGCCGCCAAGCGACGCCAGGCGGATGCGGGGCTGGTGACGCCGCGAGTCGTCTTCATGTCGCCGCAAGGCCGCGCGCTGACGCATGAGCGCGTGATGCAGTTGAAAGCCGAACCCGGCCTGGTGATCTTATGCGGCCGCTACGAAGCGGTCGACCAGCGCCTGATCGAGCGCGGCGTCGATGAAGAAATCAGCCTCGGCGATTTCGTGCTGTCCGGCGGCGAATTGCCGGCGATGGCCTTGATGGATGCCGTGATCCGGCAACTGCCCGGCGTGCTGCACGACGACGCTTCGGCGGTCGAGGACAGCTTCGTCAACGGTTTGCTGGATTCGCCGCACTATACGCGGCCGGAAACATACGAAGGTGTCAGCGTGCCGCCGGTCTTGATGGGCGGCAACCACGCCGAGATCGAGAAGTGGCGCCGCCAGCGCATGCTGGAAGCGACCCGGCGCAAGCGCCCCGATCTGCTGGAGAAAGCGCGCGAAGCCGGTTTGCTGACGCGCGCCGATGAAAAATTTTTGGCGGACCTGTGATCTTTCCCAGCCCGAAAATAATTGCAGTAAAAGCGTAGTTGAAGTAATGGTAGTTGCAGTAAAA
>DASYLQ010000384.1:0-3732 GCA_036009485.1 Janthinobacterium sp. | reverse complement strand
CTCGCATGCCGACATGCGTGCCGGCATCGCAGCCGCTGGGATGGGCGCCCGATGAATGATCCAAGGCGTCGCCCGGAAGTCTGCCGCGCAGGAGACGCCCGTGCGGCGGCGCCTCGCTTGCGGCGCGAGCTAATCGCCGGGACCGTCGCCCGGCATCGTGTCGGCCATCAGGCGCAATTCCTCCTCGCTAAGCTCTTCCGGTTTCCCGGCATCGGCGCCGGTTTTCGCAGCGTCCGGTTTGGCGCCTGGGCGCGTCTCGGTGCTGGTGGCCGCAGGCCCGCTTGTCTGCCCTGCAGTTTTTTCAGTATCTTCAGTATCGGTCGTCATAAGTCCTCCCTTGCCAAATCAATGGTTTGCGCGGCTACTTAGAGCACATTCCAGTAGGTAATGCGTCGCTGCTTGCACGCCTGGCGAGCGGGACGGCGTTGCTCGTCGTAGCATGACCCGCCATGCGTTCTCCTCCCGCCTGGTCCGTCACCGGGCATCGCCATCCGCTGCCGCCTCCCTACTGGAACAGGCTCTTAGCCCTTCAAGTCGGCCGGCACCTTGCCGCCGTTGGCCGCCAGCTTGCTCATCACCTGGCGGTGCAGCCACATATTCATCGTTGCCGAATCGCCCATATCGCCGCTGTAATGCAGTTCCTGCGCCAGCTCCTTGCGTGATTGCAGGCTGCTGTCGAGGCTGAGCAATTTGAGCAGGTCGACAATCGAGCTGCGCCAGTTGAGCGCTTGTCCGGCTTCTTTCGCCTTGCCGTCCAAAATCGCTTCGACGTCGACCTGTTCGATGGCCGCTGGGGCTGCCGGGCTGGCCGGCGCGGGCGCGGCGCTTGCGGGCGCTGCGGCAGCCGGTGCAGCAGCCGGCGAGCTTGCCTGTGTCACCGCCGGATGCGAGGCGGGGAAAATTTTGTGGAAGATGTTGCTGAGCATGCCCATGTTGCTTCCTTTCCTTTGTGTGAGAGACGGTTCAGTGGCGGCCGCTTTCAGCCACCTTGCCCAGGACGATGGCCAGCGCCACGCCGCCCAGGGTCTTGACCAGTGTCGGATGTTCGGCGTAGAACGCGCCCATCTGGTCGATGACGCCGGGATTGTGCTGTTCGGCAGTGGCGGCAATTTCCTGTACCTGTTGCGGCGTCAGCTGGTTGGCGATCTGCGGCGTCACCGCGGCCGGATCGGGCTTGCCCTGGAATAGAGGGGCGAGCGCGCCGCCGGCGATGGAGCTCAGCAAACCGGGGCTGACACCGGCCATCAGCTTGCTCAACATGGAGGCCCGCTGGTCTGGAGCGCTGTGGTCGAACAACTGGCCTATCATTTGTGCAAAGGGCGGTGTCTGGTCCGAGCGCAGCGCCTGGCTGACGCCGTCGGCCATCGCCGGGCGCGGTGCGGACTGCGCCACTTGCTCGAAATCGCTGGCCGCTTGTTGCGGCGGCGGGTAGGCGCCGCCGCCTAGATATTGCTGCAAAATATTTCCCAAATCGATACCCATATCACTCTCCTTTCAGCGTGCAAAAATTCGAGTCTGGGATGCCCGCCTGCGCCGGTCTGTTCGCGAATTAACCATGCGGGCGCGGGATGGAAAAAACTGCCGGGCGGCGCTTGCTCGGCTCGCCCCCGGTTCGACCGGTTCCACCAGCAGCGGTTCAGGCACGCAATAGGCAATCGCTCCCGTCTCCCGTCATATCCGGCCTACATCCCGATAGGGCGGGCGCCGATATATTTTTTCGCCTGCGCGGCCGACAATCCAGCCATGGTTTCCTCGTCTTCCGTCCCCTTGCGCTGCGACGTCCTGATTATCGGCGCCGGCCCCGCCGGCCTGACCGCGGCGATTTACCTGCGCCGCTTCCGGCGTACGGTATGCATCGTCGATAAAGGCCACAGCCGCCTGTCCCTGATTCCCGTCACGCACAACTACGCCGGCTTTCCGGACGGGATACCGGGCCAGCTCTTGCTGGACAGGCTGCGCGACCAGCTGGGGCGCTACGATACCGCCGTCACCGGCGGCGAAGTGAGCTTGCTGGCGCGCCGGGAAGACGGCTTTTTCATGGCTGAACATGAGGGCGGGCGGGTACAGGCGCGCGCCGTCCTGATGGCGACCGGCATCGCCGACGAAGGCTTGCCGATCCAGGATTGGCGCCAGGCCGTCGCCGCCGGCGCCGTGCGCCTCTGCCCCGTTTGCGACGGTTTCGACGTGATGGACAAAAAGATCGCCGTGGTGACGTCGCCGCCGGATCCCCTTGGCCATGCGTTGTTCATGCGTACTTTTTCGGCCGATGTCACCTTGTTCGAGCGCAGCGACGGCGCCTGCCTGTCTTCCGAGCAACGCCTGCGCCTCGCGCAGGCCGGCGTCAACCATGTCGATTCGCCGCTGCTTGGCGTCAGCATGACTGAACGCATGACGCCGCTGCTGCATACCCGCGACGGCGCCTCGTTTTCCTGCGACGTCCTGTATCCGATGCTGGGGGAGTCGGCCCGTTCCGACCTCGCGGCGGCGCTGGGCGCCGAGACCGGCGATTGCGCCGAACTGATCGTCGACGACTACCAGCAGACCACGGTGCCCGGCCTGTATGCCATCGGCGACGTGGCCAGGGGCTTGAACCAGATCAGCGTCGCCGCCGGCCACGCCGCCGTCGCCGCCACGCATATCCATGCCGTGCTGCCGCCGCAATTTCGCGAGCGGACAGCAGCGGCCCATCCCGGCTGACACCCGGCCGGCGCCGGCAATCCTGGCCGCCGCCGCGCCGCCGCGCGCCGCGCCGCATCGCGCCTTCTTGTCAAGAACTATGCTACTTGCTCACTTTTTTTGTTGCAAATATGCAAAATACTGCTATGCTATCGCATCGAAAATTTGGTTTTTTGCACTTACTCTTGATGGAGATGGCATGGATCGCAGGAATTTCGTTCGCATCGGCCTGGCTGCCGGCGCCGCCGCCAGTGTCGCGCAAACGCCGCCGGTGTTGGCCGCGCCCGGTTCGAAACTGGTGGCCGAAAATATTCTCGATGCCGGCGTCCAGCTCCAGCAGGAGCGCATGAAGGCAGGCAAGCTGACTTCGCACATGCTGGTTTCCCAGTACCTGTCGCGCATCGCCGCCGTCGACAAGGCCGGCCCGCGCCTGAACGCGATCATCGAGCTCAATCCCGACGCCCTGAAGATCGCCGCCGAAATGGACCGCGAACGCAAGGCCGGCAAGGTGCGCGGCCCGCTGCACGGCATTCCCGTGCTGTTGAAGGACAATATCGCCACCGGCGACCGGATGAGCACCAGCGCCGGTTCGCTGGCGCTGGCCGGCGTGCGCGCGGCGCGCGATTCCTTCGTCGCCGCCCGCCTGCGCGCCGCCGGCGCCGTCATCATCGGCAAGACCAACCTGAGCGAATGGGCGAATATGCGCTCGACCCATTCCGTCAGCGGCTGGAGCGGCCGCGGCGGCCTGACGCGCAATCCGTATGCGCTGGACCGCAATACCAGCGGTTCCAGTTCCGGCTCCGGCGCCGCCATCGCCGCCGGCCTGGCCACCCTGGCCGTCGGCACCGAGACCGACGGCTCTATCGTCTCGCCTTCATCGCTCTGCGGCCTGGTCGGCATCAAGCCGACGCTGGGCCTGGTCAGCCGCAGCGGCATCATCCCGATCGCCCATTCGCAGGACACGGCCGGGCCGATGGCGCGCAGCGTCGCCGACGCCGCGCTGATGCTGGCGGCGCTGGCCGGCGTCGACGCCAGCGATGCGGCCACCCGGGACAG
>DASYLQ010000383.1:0-3822 GCA_036009485.1 Janthinobacterium sp. | reverse complement strand
AAAAAGCGCTGGATTCGGCGGTGCGCCTGGTCAGCCATGAAACCAAGGGCATCAAGATCAGCCGCGAGCTGTCGGCCGATACCCTGGTGCGCGGCGACGAGGCGGCCATCATCGGCGTGCTGATCAACCTGCTCAGCAATGCCGCCCTGGCCATGCGCAAGACGAGCCCGGGCCGCAAGGACTTGCTGATCCATGTGTCGGCCTCCTTGCAGGGCGGGCGCCTGCGCGTCGAGGTGCGCGACAATGGCCCCGGCATTCCGGCGGAAAACCTGGCGCGGGTGTTCGAACCGTTTTTCACGACGCGCGAGGTGGGCCAGGGCCTGGGCTTGGGATTGAGCATCAGTTACAGGGTGATCGAGCGGCATGGCGGCACGCTGATGGCGGAAAGCGTCCTCGGTGAATGGACCAAGATGATTTTCGACCTGGCGCGCGCGGAATGAAAGACAGCCGATGAATGAAGAACGCAATGCGGTAACGGTACTGTACGTCGACGACGAGGATTTGGCGCGCAAGTATTTCGTGCGCGCCTACCAAGGCGAATTCGACGTGCTGGAAGCCGACGGCGTCGACGCCGCGCTTGCCCTGCTCGACGGCGGCCGCCAGATCGACGTCCTGGTCACCGATTACCGCATGCCGCAGCGCCTCGGCGGCGAGCTGCTGCGCCACGTCGAACTGTATCATCCGCATATCGTGCGCATCCTGGTGACGGCGTTTGCCGACAAGGATGTGCTGCTCGATACCGTCAACGGCGGCGAGATTTTCCGCGTGCTGGAGAAGCCGCTGGACATGGCAATGCTGCGCAGCACGCTGCACCTGGCCGGCCAGCGCGCGCGCGAGCGCAGCAGCCGCCGCGCCACGCTGAAGGCGATCGAGGAAGCGCTGGCGTTTTTGGCGCACGAGCTGAATACGCCGCTGGCGACCATCGCCAACTTTGCCCGCGGCATCCAGCGCCGCAGCATGGATGGCGGCGGCCAGCCCGGCTTGCCGGCCGATCCAGGCGAAATGGCGGCCGCCGCGGCGCAGATCAACGAGAATGCGCGCTATTGCCAGACCGTGTTGAACAGCTTTGTCGATTCGGTCAAGCTGGCCAGTTCCGCCGCCGGCAGGCTGGCGGCCCGGCCCGGCAGCAGCGCGCGCCAGTTGCTGGCCTCGCTGCTCGAAGTGTATCCGCTGACGCCGGCCCAGCGCGCCTCGATCTCGCTTGAGGTGCGGCGCGACTTTGCCGTGGCGGCCTTGCCGAATTGCGTGGCGCTGGTGCTGTCCTCGGTGCTGAGCAATGCCTTGCGCGCCGTCGATGGCCATCCGGCGCCGGCGCTGTCGTTCAAGGTGCAGGCCGGGGCCCGTCCGCAAATCCACCTGACCGACAACGGTTCCGGCATTCCGCCCGAAATCCTCGGACGCCTGCTGCGCGATCCGATCACCATGCACGCGGATGGCGGCGGCAGCGGCTGGGGCTTGATTTTTTGCAACCGCATTATGCAATCGTTCGGCGGCAGCATCGCGGTGACGTCCGAACACGGACGCTACACCACGGTCGCCCTGAATTTTCCCGTACTCACAAAGGAATACAACGATGACCGACCCTAACCTTCAGGCTCCCCTGATCTTGTTCGTAGACGACGAGGCGACGGCCGTCAAATACTTCCAGCGCGCCATCGGCTCGCTGGCGACGGTGGTCACCGCCGGGTCGGTCGAGGAGGGCAAGGAAGTGCTGGACGCCCACGCCGGCACCTTGGCGGTGCTGGTCTCCGACCAGCGCATGCCTGGCGCCTACGGCAATGAATTGCTGACTTACGCCTGGGACCGCTATCCGCACATCGTGCGCATCCTGACCACCGCTTATTCCGAGCTGGAACACACGGTGGAAGCGGTGAACCAGGGCCAGATCCACCGCTATATCCAAAAGCCGTGGGAAATCGCCGCGCTGCGGGTCGAGATGAAGCAGGCGCTGGAATTGGCCAGGCTGCGCAGGGAGCATGCCCAGTTGCTGCGCGAGAAGTTGCTGGTCCGCCAGAAGCAAACCGTCTCGAACCGCATCGGCACCGCCTACGCGCTGTGCGCCAGCCTGGCCGAGCCGGCCCATTACGTGCCGATCGAGGCTTATCTGTCGGCCGCGCTGGCGGCCGGCCTGACGCCGCCGGAGCCGGATTGGCTGGTGATGGATTTTTGCGACCTGGTCGCCGCTGAAGCCTTCCGCGCCGGCAACTTCAGCTGCGCGGTGCGCGACCACTTGCTGAGCATCGAGACGCGCTATCCCGGCGCACTGGTGGAAAAGGCCATTGACATGCTGGCCGAAGTCTTTGGCGGCCGCGTCCAGCAACTCAGCGCCAGTTCCCTGCTGTTCATCGACAGCCGTCCGCTGACCGAGTTCCTGGAAACGCCGAGCGGCACGCCGGCATCGCCGGAACATGCATTCTGGCTGGCTTGCCTGTTATGGCTGGGCAAGCGCGGCTGGTCGCTGCGCATCGCCCGCACCGAGAGCGGCTTGCAATGCACCCTGGCGCACGTCGAATTGCCGATCACGCCGACGCAACTGGCGGCGTGGATCGAACAGTTTTAAGGTTGGCCGAAAAGCCGGGGCTGACGCGCGGCAGCCAGCGGCCGTTATAATCAAAGCGAGACCATAGCGGCGTTTTGATATGAGCAATTTTTCACCCGCGTCCCGCCCGCTGCCGCACGATGGCGGGCAGGGCGAGGACGATGTCCTCAGCCGTGAGCTGAACCTTGCCGCCAGGGGCGTAGCGCTGGTCAAGATGGAAGGGCGCGTCTTCCTGCGCTTTTCCGGCATGGCCGAGGCCGCGGGCTTGCAACTGCCGTATGCGCTGGTGCCGAACCAGGGCGTGCTGGCGCGTCCGGCCAAGTGGCGCAAGATGGACTTGCCGTCGCGCGCACAACTGCTGCGCGCGCGCGCGGACGACGCCGCAATCGCCGGGCTGCGCGGCGACGTCGCCGATTTCGCCGGCGACATCGTCGGCCAGTGCGAAGACGCCGGCCTCGATGCCATGGCTTTCCTGCGCACGCTGGCCGACCTGCAGACGTCCGAACCGGCCGGCATGGTGTTCGACCGCATCCGCCAGCGCTTCGAACACGCCGTCGAAAGACAGCGCGAAGAGCGCCATGCGCAGCGCACCCGGCAGAGCATCAACCTGGCCGAATATCCGGCTTCCTTCGAGCTGGCCCGGCGCCTGCCGCGGCGCTTCATCGCGCTGCTGGGGCCTACCAATTCCGGCAAGACCCACCGCGCCATCGACGCGCTGGCGAAGGCGGCCAGCGGCGTCTACCTGGCGCCGCTGCGCCTGCTTGCGCTGGAAAACTATGAGCGCCTGTCGGCGCTGTCCCCGCACGGCCAGCCATTGGCCGTCAGCCTGGTGACCGGGGAAGAGCGCCGCATCGCCGCGGACGCGACGCATGTCGCCAGCACCGTTGAAATGCTGGATACGCGCACGCCGGTGGACGTCGCCGTCATCGATGAAATCCAGATGCTGGCCGACCGCGACCGCGGCGCCGCCTGGACCGCCGCCGTCTGCGGCGCGCCGGCGGCCACCGTCTACCTGGTCGGTGCGCCCGAGGCGCGGCGCGCCATCGAAGCGCTGGCCGAGCGGCTCGAATGCCCGCTGGAAGTGCATATCCTGAAGCGCAAGGCGCCGCTGTCGGTCGAGCCGGGGCCGGTGCGCACCTTGCGCAGCCTGCGGCGCGGCGATGCGCTGATCGCCTTTTCGCGCCGCGACGTGCTGATGTGGCGCGACCTGGCCACCGACATGGGCTTGGCGGTGGCCACGGTGTACGGCAACCTGTCGCCCGAGGTGCGGCGGGCGCAGGCGC
>DASYLQ010000382.1:0-4216 GCA_036009485.1 Janthinobacterium sp. | reverse complement strand
CCTGGCGCTGTTCGGCGTGCTGGGCGTGGACAGCGCACTGGCGGCCGACGAGGCGGCCGGTTACCAGCCTCTGCACCCTCTCCAGACCTGGTACAAGCGCCTGGTTTGAGGTGCCCGCCCGCATTGCCGGCTGTAAAACCTGGTAGTTCGTTGACATTGCCTGGCTTTCGCTTTAGATTGCTTGCCGGGAAACGCCGCCTATCCACGGCGCTGTCCCATGCCGCGAACACCAGGGCCACTCTCCCCACCGTTCCTGTCCACATACTCATCGAAGGGTCTTACATGCATCGCAGCCTGATTTCAGCCGCCGTCCTCGCCATGATCGGATTGAGCGCCGCCCCCGCCGTCCTGGCGCTCCCCGCCGCCGCTAGCGCCAGCCTGGCCACCACCCAGCTGCCGCGCGGTGTCACGCCCGGGCACTACGAGGTCTCCCTGACGCCGGATGCGAAGGCTGCGACCTTCAGCGCCAGGGTGACGATCACGCTGGCGGTGAGCCAGCCGACCAGCAGCATCACGCTGAACGCCGCCGGCCTGGATTTCAGCAGCGCCACGCTGAGCGCGGCCGGCGACAAGGCGGACAAGGCCGGCCAGGCCGCCAGCAAGATCGCCGTCGACGCCGACAAGCAGACCGCCACGTTTACCTTCGCCCAGCCGCTGGCCAAGGGCGGCTACCGCCTGACCCTCGACTACAGCGGCAAGATCGGCACCCAGGCCGTCGGCCTGTTCTATCTCGACTACGACAGCAAGGAAGGCCATCAGCGCGCCCTGTACACCCAGTTCGAGAATTCCGACGCGCGCCGCATGATCCCGTCGTGGGATGAGCCGAACTACAAGGCCACCTTCGCCCTCGAAGTCACCGTGCCGGCCGGCGATATGGCCGTCAGCAATATGCCGGCGGCCAGCAGCACCGACCTGGGCGATGGCCGCAAGCGCGTCAAGTTCGCCACCTCGCCGAAGATGTCGACCTACCTGCTGTTCTTCGGCCTCGGCGAATTCGAGCGCGCCACCGCCAAGGTCGGCGCCACCGAGATTGGCGTCGTTACGCAAAAGGGCGCGCTGGGACAGAGCCAGTTCGCGCTGGATTCCTCGGCGGCCGTGCTGAGCGAGTACAACGACTATTTCGGCGTGCCTTACCCGCTGCCGAAGCTGGACAACGTCGCCGCCCCTGGCCGCAGCCAGTTCTTCGGCGCGATGGAAAACTGGGGCGCCATCTTCACCTTCGAATATGCGATGCTGCTGAACCCGGCCATTTCCACCCAGGCCGACAAACAGCTAGTGTTTTCGGATCTGGCGCACGAAATGGCGCACCAGTGGTTCGGCGACCTGGTGACGATGAACTGGTGGGACAATCTGTGGCTCAACGAAGGCTTCGCCTCGTGGATGGAAAGCCGCACTACCGCGCGCCTGCATCCGGAATGGAATACCGCGCTGTCGGCGGTTGGCGTGCGCGAGGAAGCAATGCGGCGCGACGCCATCGCCACCACCCACCCGGTGGTGCAACATATCGCCACGGTGGAACAGGCCAGCCAGGCATTCGACAGCATCACCTACTCCAAAGGCGAATCGGTGATCCGCATGCTGGAAGCGTATGTCGGCCCGGACGCCTGGCGCGCCGGCGTGCGCGCCTACATGAAGGCCCACGCCTACGGCAATACGGTGTCGGACGACCTGTGGCGGAATATCGAAAAAGCCGCGGGCAAGCCGGTCACCGCCATCGCCCATGATTTCACGCTGCAGCCGGGCATCCCGATGATCAGCGTAGCCGACGCCGTCTGCGCCGGCGGCAAGACCACCATCAAGCTGACCCAGGGCGAATTCAGCCAGGACCAGGCGGATAAAAAGGCGCTGTCCTGGCGCGTGCCGGTGATCGCCCAGACGCTGGGCGGCGCGCCGGCGCGCGTCCTGGTCAGCAATGGCAAGGCGACCCTGACGGTGCCTGGCTGCGGCCCGGTGCTGGTCAACGCCGGCCAGAGCGGCTACTACCGCACGGTGTACTCGACGAATAGCTTCGCCGCCCTGGCCGGCGGTTTCGCCAGACTGGCACCGATCGACCAGCTCGGCCTGATGTCAGACGCCTGGTCGCTGGGCCTGGCAGGAAAGCAACCGGCATCGACCTTCCTCGACCTGGCCAAGGCCACGCCGCTGGACGCCGACCCGCAAGTGTGGGGCAAGATCGCCGAGGTGTTCGCTTCCATCAACGAGCACTACAAGGCCACGCCGGAGCGGCAAAAGAAATTCGCCAGCTTCGCCATTGCCCGCCTGGCGCCGGTATTGGCGCAGATCGGCTGGAGCGCCCGCGCCGGCGAGCCTGAACCAAACGCCAACCTGCGCGAAAGGCTGATCGGCACCCTGAGCGCCTTGGGCGACCCGGCCGTCATCGCCGAGGCGCGCCGCCGTTACGCGGCCCAGGCCACGGATCCTGCCGCCGTGCCGGCGGCGCTGCGCAAGGTCATCCTGCGCGTGGTGGCACAGCATGCCGACGCCGCCACCTGGGATGCGCTGCATGCCAGCGCCCAGGCCGAGAAGTCGCAAATGATCAAGGACCAGTTGTACGACCTGCTCGCCTCCAGCGACGACGAGGCGCTGGCGCAACGCGCGCTGGACCTGGCGCTGACCAGCGAACCGGGCGCTACCAACAGCCCGTCGATGATTTCGCGCGTCGCCTATGGCCATCCGGACCTGGCATTCGACTTTGCGCTGGCCCACCTGAAGGAAGTCAACGAACGCGTCGACAACACCTCGCGCAGCCGCTACTTCCCCAGCCTGGCCCGCGGCTCGGCCAATCCGGCGATGCTCGCCAAGGTGAGCGCCTACGCCAAGGCCAACCTGGCCGAGAGCGCGCGCCGCGACGCCGATACCGCGGTGGCCAGCATCAAGTACCGCATCAAGGTGCGCAGCGAGCGCTTGCCGGCCATCGACCAGTGGCTCGACACGCATCCGGCTAAATAAGGAAGGGGAAACGGATGGCCTGCGCGGGCCATCCTTGCCCTCATTTCGGGCGCACAAAAAAATGACCGGCATCGCAATCCGCGGCCGGCCAAAACGCTGTCGATAGCGCAGGGATAAAACGGTTCAGACGCCGGCCTGAATGTGGCCGGCCGCCTGAAGAAACTGTGCCGGTCATGAGGTGTCCGGCAGCCTTGCGCGCAGCTTTAACTGCGCCGCGAAGACCTCACTTTGCCAGCAATCGCCTGGCCCAGGCTTAGGACTTCATTAAGACCGCCGTTTTTTGGGGTTGGCCGTGGCGCCGCGGAGCGGCGGGACGCGAAATCTGGTCGACGCCGCCCGTGAACCAGCCCCCGCCCGGGGACATTAACATGTCATCATAATAGTTAGCGGCAATTCAAGGCAACCCGCGCCGATCGATCGTCCAGGAGTGCATCCCATGTTTTTCAGTACCGTTCATCCACGCCGCAGCGCGGCCGCCCTGCTTTGCGCCGCCCTGCTGGGCGCCTGCGCGCCGGTCGCCGTGACGCCTCCCGCCCTCGCGCCGCCAGCCACCGGCGCCGACGCCCGGGAAGCCTGGTACCGCGACGCCGAAGCCGGCGGCGCCCCCATCCTGCGCCTCGATCCGCAACGCTCGCTGATCACCGTCATCGTCCACCGCGGCGGCGCCCTGGCGCGGCTGGGACACGACCACGCCGTGGCCAGCCGCACGGTGGAGGGATTCGTCGCGCCGGAACAGGGCCGCGCCGACTTTCATTTCCGCCTGGACCAGATGACGGTCGACGAAGCCGGTTTGCGCCAGGAGGCCGGCTTCGACACCCAGCCGTCGGAGGCGGCGATAGCAGGCACCAGGACCAATATGCTGACCAGGGTATTGGACGCCGAGCGCTTTCCGCTGGTCCTGGTGCACGCCGAGCGCGCCGCCGCGGAGGGGCCGCTGAGCGTGACCATCACCCTGCACGGCGTCGCGCGCACGCTGCAGATTCCGGTGCGGATCGACACGCTGCAGGGCCGCATGAGCGTCAGCGGCGCCGTCAGCCTGAAGCAGAGCGATTTCGGCATCGTGCCGTTTTCCGTGATGGCCGGCGCGCTGGCGGTGGAAGACCGCATGGACTTGCGCTTCACCCTGGTGGCGACGCCGCGCCCGGGCGACGCAGCGACCGGAGCGAGCGGCCCGAACGGCCCGGTTGCTAAGTAGCCCGCAATAATTTATTGTGATGTCTGACTGCCCTGTCCGGCGCGCCGCAGTATTGCCCGCCGCTAGCAGTGC
>DASYLQ010000381.1:0-6960 GCA_036009485.1 Janthinobacterium sp. | reverse complement strand
GGTGATCTACATCGTCCTCGGCATCCTGTACGAAAGCCTGGTGCATCCGCTGACGGTCTTGTCGACCTTGCCCTCGGCCGGCGTCGGCGCCTTTTTGGCGCTGCTGATCTTCCACATGGAGTTTTCGACCATCGCCCTGATCGGCATCCTGCTGCTGATCGGCATCGTGAAAAAGAACGCCATCCTGATCATCGACTTCGCGCTGGAAGCCGAGCGCTCGCGCGGCCTGAGCGCGGCGCAGGCGGTGCGCGAAGCCTGCCTGCTGCGTTTCCGGCCCATCCTGATGACGACCGTGGCGGCCGGCCTGGGCGCCTTGCCGCTGGCGATAGGCTTCGGCGAGGGTTCCGAGCTGCGCCAGCCGCTGGGCATTTCCATCATCGGCGGCTTGATCGTCAGCCAGGTGCTGACCCTGCTGACCACGCCGGTGGTGTATATCCTGCTCGACAAGCTGCGCCGTCGCAGTCCGGAGGAACGCCGCTTGAGCCGCGTTCGCGGGGGACGGGAATTCGTGCCGCTCGGTTAGCAATGAAGGTAGCAAGAGCAGGGACAGCGCTGCATCGCCATCCCCTGCCGCCTCCCTGCTGGGATAGACTCCAAGGGTTATATTACCTACTGGAATATGTTCCTGGTGCTGGGCGCGGCTGCGCGCCAGCGGCGCCATCACCATCCGGTCTGCCGGCGCAATCGCGCGCCCGGCAAATGCATGGCATGAATATGCTTAGGTTAAAATATTCTTATGTAAAATTAAAGGTTTGCGTTCTAATGCCGTGTTTTGCCACCCAACCAGACCAGGGAAATCCATGCCTCCACGTTTCAAATTTATCGCCGCCGCCGCCATCAGCGCCGCGGCGATCGCTCCATCGGCCCAGGCTGACCAGCTTGCCGATATCAAGGCCAAGGGAACATTGATCTGCGGCGTGCTCGGCACCGATGCGCCGAACAGTTTCGTCGATCCGGCGACGCGCGAGATCGTCGGCTACGAGGTCGACCTGTGCAAGGCCATCGCCAAAAAGATCGGCGTCAAGCCGGTCATCAAGCAGATGGCCGTGGCGGCGCGCATCCCGGAACTGCAGCAGGGCCGGGTGGATATCCTGGCCGCGTCGATGACGCATAACAAGGAGCGCGAGTCACTGATCGATTTTTCGCTGACGACCTTTGTCGCCGGCCAAAAGGTCATGGTGCGCAAGAGCAGCGGCGTGACTTCGCTGGCCCAGCTCGGCGGCAAGAAAGTCTTGACCGTCAAGGGCGGCACCCAGGACCCGAATATCCGCCGCGCCGTGCCGACCGTCGATGTCATTACCTATGAAACCGCGGCCCAGGCTTTCGTCGCCCTGCAGCAGGGCAAGGGCATCGGCTATGTAAACGACGAAGTGTCCCTGCTGGATAACTATTCCAAGCTGGGCGAGGCGCAAAAGGATTTCATCGTGCTGCCGGAAAGTATCAGCAAGGAAGCGCTGGCGCTCGGCATCAAGAAAGGCGAACCGGCCTTCAAGGGCGCGGTCGACGACACCCTGCACGAGCTGGAAAAAACCGGACAGGCCGACAAGCTGTTCATGAAATGGTATGGCCCGGAGACCAAACTGAAGTTCGCCAGGCGCTGGTTCAGCTATAGCTCCGACCAGATATGACCGGGGTGGCGATTGCACGCCGCGGGGTGGCCTGAGCCATGCCGGCCTTTGATCTGTCCCTGCTGTTGTCCGGCGATTACCGCAACTGGCTGCTGGCCGGTCTCGAGCTGTCGCTGCTGCTGAGCGCCGTCACCCTGGTCTTCGCGCTGCCGCTGGCGGCCCTGGTCGCCTTGCTGCGGCTGGCGCCCTCGCGCGCCGCCAACTGGGCCGGCGCAACTTATGTCGAAACGATCCGCAACATCCCGCTGCTGGCGCACCTGCTGTTCTGGTATTTCGGTGCGCCCGAACTGTTGCCGCAAGCCTGGAAAGAGCGCCTGTATGCCGGCAATGTCGAAGTCATCGCCGCCATCGTCGCGCTGACCCTGTACACCG
The DNA here is from genome assembly GCA_036009485.1 of Janthinobacterium sp. GTDB lineage: Bacteria > Pseudomonadota > Gammaproteobacteria > Burkholderiales > Burkholderiaceae_D > Janthinobacterium. Next base: position 4,960 of record DASYLQ010000381.1, on the reverse strand, counting down.
CGGCGTATATGGCGGAAGACATCCGCAGCGGCGTGCGGGCGATCCCGCGCCAGCAGGTCGAGGCCGGGCGCGCGCTCGGCTTCAGCTTCCTGACCACGATGCGCCTGCTGATCCTGCCGCAGGCATTGCGCGTCACGGTGCCGCCGCTGGTCTCGCAAACCCTGAACCTGTGGAAGAACACCAGCGTCGCCACCGTCATCGGCACCGCCGAATTGATGTACCAGACCCAGCGCGTCGAAAGCGCATCCTTCCGCAGCATCGAGGCCTTCGCCTTCGCCACCGCCTGCTATCTCGGCGTGTCGCTGCTGATCGGCGCGTTCGGCGCCTGGTACCAGCGGCGCTTTCCGCTGAGGATGCCGGCATGATGTCCCTGATCCGCGAATATTGGGTGTACTTCCTGATCGGCCAGTATCCCAACGGCCCGCTCGGCGGCCTGGCGCTGACCGTGCTGCTGGCCGCGCTGGGGCTGGTGCTGAGCATGCCGCTGGGCCTGACCCTTGGCCTGGCGCGCTGCAGCCCGCTGCGCTGGCTGAACTGGCCGGTGACGGCGCTGGTCTACGTGGTGCGCGGCACGCCGCTGCTGATGGTCATCTTTTGGGTGTATTTTTTCTTGCCCGCCGTGACAGGCCACAAGACCGGCCAGTTCAGCACCATGCTGGCGGCGCTGGTGGTGTTCAACGCCGTCTACCTGGCCGAGATCGTCCGCGCCGGCATCCAGGGCTTGCCGAAAGGGCAGCTGGAATCGGCCCGCTCGCTCGGCCTCGGCTATGCCGACAGCATGCGCTTCATCGTCTTGCCGCAGGCGCTGCGCAGCATGCTGCCCTCGCTGGTCAGCCAGTTCGTCGCCACGCTGAAGGATACCTCGCTCGGCTACATCATCGGCTTGACCGACGTCTCTTTCATCGCCTCGCAAATCAATACGCAGGTGATGACCAAATCGACCCAGGTCTACTTCCTGCTGGCCCTGTCCTATTTCCTGCTGTGTTTTGGCTTGTCGCGTCTGGCCTACTGGCTGGAACAGCGCTAGCCGGGCAGCAAAAAAGCTCCCTCATGATCAAGTTCGACAACGTAAACAAATGGTATGGCCAATACCAGGCCCTGGCCGACATCACGGAGCACGTGCCCAAGGGCGAGGTGGTGGTGGTGTGCGGCCCGTCCGGCTCGGGCAAGTCGACGCTGATCCGCACCCTGAACCGGCTCGAGCCGATCCAGTCCGGCCGCATCGAGATCGATGGCCAGGATATCCACGCGCCCGGTCTCGACGTCAACCGCTTCCGCTCGCACATCGGCTTCGTGTTCCAGCAATTTAATCTGTTCCCGCACCTGACGGCGCTGGAAAACTGCGCGCTGGCGCCGGCGCGGCTGCGCGGCCTGTCGCGCCGCGAAGCCGAAGAGCGCGCGCTGGCGCTGCTGGAGCGCGTCGGCCTGGCGCACAAGGCGGCCGCCTATCCCTCCGACTTGTCCGGCGGCCAGCAGCAGCGCGTGGCGATCGCCCGGGCGCTGGCGATGCAGCCGCCGCTGATGCTGTTCGACGAGCCCACCAGCGCCCTCGATCCGGAAATGGTCGGCGAAGTGCTGCTGGTGATGCGCGACCTGGCGCGCGACGGCATGACCATGGTTTGCGTCACCCACGAAATGGGCTTCGCGCGCGAAGTGGCGGACCGGGTGCTGTTCATGGATCAGGGCAGGGTGCTCGAGCGCGCCGCGCCGGAAGAGTTTTTCAAGCATCCGCGGCAGGCCCGCACGCAAAAGTTTTTGGCCGATATACGCACGCCCTTCGGCGCCTGATCCGGCACGGGGGCAGGATTGGCCGGATTCGCAAGGAAGGCGAAATACAGTGTGCGCAGTCGGTTTTTCGAGGTGCCTCAGGCGATGCGGCGCGCCAGCATCTGCCGGAAGGCCAGAAATACCTTGCGCATCTGAACCTGTTTGTAAGGGTAGAGATCGGCATCATCCATGGCGTGCACGATGGCGATATTGTCGGCCTCGAAAAACAGCAGCTTGCCGTCGCCTGTCTCGGCGCAATCGATCACCAGATACTCCAGGCCGATGCGCCCGGCAAGCGCCAGCAGGGCGGGGCCGTGCCGGCGGCAAAAGTCCGTCTCGAAATCCTGCATGCACGATGCTTCCTCGGCGCGTTTGTCGGCGCTTTGTTCCATGCCCGCCGTCTGGTAATGCACGATCCAATGCGCCGCAATGGCTAAGTGGCAAATGAACGGCTTGCCATCGATGAAAACGATGCGGTATTTGCGATACTGGCCGTCGGCGCTGCGGTAGTCGATAAAGCGCGACATGCTGAAGCTCTGTTCGGGGCGCTCCTGCAGATAAGCGGCGATGGCGTCGGCGTGGTCTATCCTGGCCAGGCCCTTGCCGGCTTGCGAACCGAAGGGGCGCACAATGACGGGAAACGCGCAATCGTCAGGAACGGCGCCCGGCGGCGCCTGGCCGGCAATCATGCCCAGCAGGCCATCCCTGTCGATGCGGTGCGAGAGCGGCGCCTCCAGGCCGGGCAGGGATTGCAGCAGGACGCTGACGCGGTCGCGTTCCAGCATCCCATCTTCGGCAGGGAAATTGAGGATGGGGCGCGGCGATCCCCGCATCAGCGTGCGGACCTGGGCCAGGCAGGCACGATGCGCCTCGACCTGGGAGATCGCGACGAAAGCCAGGTCGTATTCCGGCAGCGACGCGGGAAGCGGCAAGTCCGGCGACACATACACGAAATCGAGCGCAACGTCCGAATTTTCCAGCAGGAATTCCAGCGGCGTATTGTCTTGCAGGTATCCGGGCTTCAGGATCGCCAGCAAGCGTATCCTGGCCGGAGCGCTTGCCGCGAGATGATAAAAGGGCGTGATTTTTAAGGCCCGGTCCTGCATGTCGCGGGCCATCTCGGCATGGCCGAGCAGATTAAACAGCATGGACAGGCGCATCAGCATGGTGGCGTCTGTCATGTCGAGCTGCGCGAAGTCGAACAAATCGGAAGTATGCAGGCCCGCATCCAGCATGCGCAGCAAGTCCGGCGTGCCGATATATAAGGTTAGCCCGTCCTCGGTTTTAAGCGGAAAAGTCACCGTATCAACGCTTCAGGCTGCCGTTGCGGGCGCGCGCGCCTTGTAGAGCATTTGGCGAAATGCGGCAAACACCTTGCGCATCGCCGGCTGCTTATACGGATAGAGTGCCTCGTCATCCATGGCATGCGCCGCCATCGCGTTGCCGACTTCGAAAATCAGCAGGCCGCCCGCCGGCGTTTCCGCGCAATCCAGAAGCACATAGGGCAAGCCCATGCGTTGATATACCGCCTGCAGCGCCGCGGCGTGGCGCGCCGCAAATTGTTCATCGAAATGCGCCATGCACTCGGCTTCCTCGGCGCGCTTTTCGGGACTTTCGGCCATGCCCGCGTTCAGGTAATGGACCATCCAGTGGGCCGATACCGCGAAATGGCAGACAAAGGGCCGGCCTTCGATCAGCGCGACCCGGTACTTGCGGTACAGGCCGTCGGCGTTGCGATAGTCGACAAAGCGCGACACATAAAAGTTCTCGCCATCGATGCGCCCGAGATAGCCTGCGAGCTCGCCGCCGCACTCGATCTTTTCCAGGTTTTTGCCGGCATGCGAATCGAGCGGCCTGACGATCAGGGGGAAATCATCGCCGGGCAGGAGCGCTTCCAGCGCCAGCTTTGCCGCTTCATCCGATTTGCAAAGCGCTTGCAATGTCGCCCGGTCGGCGCGCGCCGTGATGGGCATTTCCACCCCCGGCACATCGCCCAGTAGAGCGCAGGCGCCGTCGCGTGACAGCGCGGCAATGCGCTCAGGCAGATTGATCACCGGACGCGGCCAATTGGCGACAGCTTCGCCCAGGAGCTGCAGCAAAGGCAGGTTGGCATCGGATTCGGCCACCGCCACGAACATCACATCATGTTCCGGCACGCTCTCGGGCCAGGGCGCATCCAGCGTCAGGTACAAAACATCCATTGAAATATCGGAGTCTTCCATCAAGAGCTCGATCGGCGTATTCCACATCAAGGCGCCCGGTCCCTTAATCACGAGCAAGCGCAAGCCAGCTTGTGCCTGGCGCGTGGGCAAGGAATACAGTTTTTGCATCTGCAGTGCGCGCTTTTGCATCAGCAGTGCAATGTCGGGGTTGCCCATTAATTGCAGAATGATCGAGCAGTCGAGAAAGGCATTCGCATCGCCGGGGTTGTCCCTTGCGCGCGCCAGCAAGACTTCGCCCACGGGCCCCAGGTCTTCATTGCGGAAGGCGCTGCGCATCAGCGGGGCGATGCCGAGCAAGGGGGCGAACGGCAAGGCTGCGGCTTGGATATAGTCAGGCATGGGTGATCATTAAATGGAGGAAAAAGATTTGTCGAAGTCAGGCATGGCAACGTTAGTAGTAATGTGGCGCTATCGTGACGCTATCGTCGCTATTGTGCCGCGTGGATGTTAACCGAAAGCGGCTCGGGAGATTTCATTTCCGTTATTTACGCAATTTTACACAGCCTGCGCTTCGCAAACGGGACTTGCCGGCGGCGGCGCTCAGTATAACCGCCGGCGCCAGTGCGCAATGTTTACACGTCAAGTTCAATCCAGGTCGGCGCGTGATCGCTGGGTTTTTCCCTGCCTCGCACGGCGCGGTCGACATCGGCCGCCTTCAGCGCGCCGGCCAGCGCAGGGCTGAGCAGCAAGTGATCGATGCGCAGTCCGGCATCGCGTCCGTAGGCATTGCGGAAGTAGTCCCAGAAGGTATAGATTTTCTCGCCTGGATGCATGCTGCGCAGCGCGTCGCACCAGCCTTGCGCCAGCAGCCGGTGGAAGGCGTCGCGCGTCTCGGGCCGGAACAGCGCATCGCCGAGCCAGCGCTCGGGCTTGTAGACATCGAGATCGGTCGGCATGACGTTGAAATCGCCGGCCAGGACGACCGGCGCTGCGCTGCCGAGCAATTCGGCGGCATGCAAAATCAGCCGTTC
>DASYLQ010000380.1:0-4413 GCA_036009485.1 Janthinobacterium sp. | reverse complement strand
CCGGCGCCGGAGACGTCGAACACTTCGCGCGCATCGGCCGGCATGTGCAGCATGTCCTTGTCGGTGTACAGCGTCATGCCTTCTTCCGAGCGGGTCAGCAAGAGCGCGTCCAGGCCCAGTTCCCGGCGCATTTGCTGCGCCTTGGCCGTCAATTGCTCCTCGCTGTTCCAGTTGCCGACGATGCGGCGCAATTCCGACTTGTTAGGCGTCAGCACCGAGGCGCCGGCGTAGCGCGTGAAATCATCCCCCTTCGGATCGACCATGACGATCTTGCCGGCCGCGCGTGCGGCGCGGATCATGTCGGCGACATTCACCAGGCTGCCCTTGGCGTAATCGGACAGGATCACCACGTCGTAGTCCGGCAACAGCGCATTGAACTGGATGAGCTTATCGCGCAGCACGGTGTCGCTGGGCGCATCCTCGAAATCGATGCGCAGCATCTGCTGCTGGCGGCCGATCACGCGCAGCTTGATGATGGTGGAAATCGCCGTGTCGCGCTTCAGGTAGCTGTGGATGCCGCCCGATTGCAGCAGCGCGTCGACCTGGTTGCCCGCTTCGTCGGCGCCGACCACGCCCAGCAAGCCGGTGTGCGCGCCCAGCGCGGCCGCATTGCGCGCCACGTTGGCGGCACCGCCCAGGCGCTCTTCGCGTTTTTCGATGCGCACGATAGGCACCGGCGCTTCCGGCGAGATGCGGCTGACGTCGCCGAACCAGTAACGGTCCAGCATGACGTCGCCCACCACCAGGATGCGCACGGCATCGAGCACCGGCGCGGGTGCCGATGCCGGCGCCTGCCTCACCAGGGCGCCGCTCATTTGCGGGTCAGGATCGAGCGGCCGATCCCGTGGTATTCAATGCCCGCCTCCGCCATGATGGCCGGCTCGAACAGGTTGCGGCCGTCGAAGATGACCGGCTCTTTCAGGCGCGCCTTGATCTGCTCGAAGTCCGGGCTGCGGAAGGCCTTCCATTCGGTGACGATGGCCAGCGCGTCGGCGCCGTCCAGCGCATCCATCGGACTGCCGGCGAAACGCACGCGGCCCAGTTGATCCGGCGTCAGGTCCAGCGCCAGCACGCGTTTCGCCTCGGCCATCGCGACCGGGTCGTACACCGCCACCGTGGCGCCGCGTCCCAGCAATTCGCCCAGCAAGACGCGGGCCGAAGCTTCGCGCATGTCGTCGGTGTTCGGCTTGAACGCCAGGCCCCAGACGGCGAAATGGCGGCCGGTCAGGTCGTCGCCGTAGCGCGTCGCGACCTTGTGGCCGAGGATGCGCTTCTGCTTGTCGTTGACCGCTTCGACCGCGCGCAGGATCAGCAATTCCTGGTCGTAGCCGCGGGCGGTGCGTTCCAGCGCCTGCACGTCTTTGGGGAAGCAGGAGCCGCCGTAGCCGGCGCCGGCGTACAGGAAGCTGTGGCCGATGCGCGGATCGGAGCCGATGCCGTGGCGGACCGCCTCGATGTCGACGCCGACCTTGTCTGCCAGGTTGGCCAGTTCGTTCATGAAGGAGATGCGCGTCGCCAGCATGGCGTTCGCCGCGTACTTGGTGAATTCGGCCGAGCGCACGTCCATCCAGTAGGTGCGCTCGTGGTTGCGGTTGAACGGCGCGTACAGGGTTTTCAGCAATTCGCGCGCGCGCTCGCCTTCGCGGCCGGCGTCGCAGCCGATGACGATGCGGTCGGGACGCATGAAGTCTTCGACGGCCGCGCCTTCCTTCAGAAATTCCGGGTTCGAGGCGACCGAGAAGGCCGCCTGCACGCCGCGCCCATCCAGCTCGGCCTGCACGGCTTCGCGGACGCGGTCGGCGGTCCCCACCGGCACGGTGGATTTGTCGACGATGACCTTGAACTCGGTCATGTGCTTGCCGATGTTGCGCGCCGCGGCGAGCACGTATTGCAGGTCGGCCGAGCCGTCTTCGTCCGGCGGCGTGCCGACGGCGATGAACTGCAGGCAGCCGTGCGCCACCGAGGCGGCGACGTCGGTCGAGAACTGCAGGCGGCCGGCGGCGCGGTTGCGCGCCACGACTTCTTCCAGGCCCGGTTCATGGATCGGGATGCCGCCGTTGTTCAGCATGGCGATTTTCTTTTCGTCGACGTCGAGACAAAACACGTCGTTACCCAGTTCGGCCAGACAGGCGCCGGTCACCAGGCCTACATAGCCGGTGCCAATAATTGTGATTTTCATTTCGTGTTCCGCAAACTATAAAAACTCAACAAGGGCTACGGAAAATTCGCCGTGCCTTTAAAGGGGCCAGGAAACCGTAGCGGGCTGCGCAGTAGGTTTAAAGCCCCTTTAATTCATGACATTCAGTTCTTCCGTGCGCCGCGGCGGAGTGGTCTCCCAGCGGCTGCACCCGGGGCATTGCCAGTAGAACTGGCGCGCCTTGAAACCGCAGTGGCTGCATTGGTAACGCGCCAGCTTCTGAGTATAACCATGCACCAGGTTCTTCACCATCGACAGTTCGGACCAGACCGCGGCCGGCGCATCCATCAGCCGCGCTTCCAGCAATTTATCCAGTCCCAGCAAGGTCGGCGTGCGGCGCAATTCGGCGCTCACCAAGTGCTTCGCCGCTTCCACGCCATCGAGTTCGATGACGGCCTTGAAAACCACTTCGATCAAGTCGATCGACGAGGCTTCTTCCAGATACGATTTGAGCAGGTTGACGCCTTCCTGCGGCCGGCCGACGGCGCGGTAGCCATCCATCAGGCGCTGCGCCACCAGGGCCACGTGGGGCACGCTTTGCTGTTCGACGCGGCGCCAGGCCAGCAGCGCGCCCTCGACGTCGTGCTTGGACAGCAGCGCGTCGCCGGTCAGCAGCGTGGCGCGGACATTCTTGCGGTCGGTCTGCAGGGCTTTTTCCAGCAGCACCAGGGCGTCGTCCGGCTGCAGATGCACCAGGGCGTCCTGCGCCAGCTCGCAATAGAACTGGGCGATTTCCTTCTGGCGCGCGCCGGCGCCGGATTCCTGCAAGCCGAGCGCGGCTTCGATCGCCCGCGGCCATTCCTTTTCGCGCTGGAATATCTCCAGCAGCGCACGCCGCGCCTGCACTGCGTACTGCGTGCCGACCAGGCGGTTGAAGGTTTCCTCGGCGCGGTCGAGCAAGCCGGCCTTCAGGTAATCCATGCCCAGCTCATACTCGGCGTGCACCTGCTGCTCCTGCGGCAGGTCGGGCCGCGCCAGCAGGTTCTGGTGGACGCGGATGGCGCGCTCGGTTTCGCCGCGGCGACGGAACAGATTGCCCAGCGCGAAATGCATGTCGGCCGTTTCCGGGTCCAGCGTGACGATCTCGATGAAGGCGTCGATGGCTTTGTCGGGCTGCTCGTTGAGGAGGAAGTTGAGGCCCTTGAAATAGCCGCGCGGCAGGCTGCGCGACTCGGAGACCAGTTGATGGATGTCGACGCGCGCGGCGATCCAGCCGAGCGCGAAAAACGCCGGGATCCCCAATAACCACCAGAGTTCAAATTCCATGCGATGTTATAGTTGTGTTGGTTGGGCGCGGCATTACTGCAGCGTGTCGACGCTGTCCGGCTGCGGCTGGGAAGTCCCCTGCACGGCCACCGTCTGCAGCGTCTGGATGGTTGTCTTTTGCCTGTTCGCTTCGCGCCGGTGGCGGAATACGGTCGGCGTCAGCGCCAGCACGCCAAGGCTGGCGCCGGCGACGAAAAAGCCCAGCAGCATCAGCACCAGGGGGCCGCGCAATTCATAATTGAGGAAGAAATGCAGGTCGACTTCCTGCGTATTTTTCAGCGCAAAACCAAAAAACAAGACGAAAAGAACACAACCAACGATGGTGGAAATGAATTTCATCAGTCCGGTCCCGTGTGAAAATTTTGAAGTTGCGCCAGTGTGGCACAAGACAACGATTCAATCAAAAAAAAGCGGCATCCAGGGGACGCCGCTTTTTTGTATCGGCATGCCCGCAGCGTATCAAGGCTGCCCGCATGCCTGGTCACCTCACAGGAGACAATTCAATCCTCGATGATCGGCTGCCCGACCATCGCGTCGACCCGCTCGCGCAACTGCTTGCCCGGCTTGAAGTGGGGCACCCGTTTTTCGGGCACCATCACCTTGTCGCCGGACTTCGGATTGCGTCCGATGCGGGGCGGCCGGCTGTTCAGCGCGAAGCTGCCGAAACCGCGGATCTCGATGCGCTGGCCGGTCGCCAGGGCGTTGGTCATCGCATCGAGGATGGTCTTGACAGCGTACTCCGCATCCTTCGCCACCAGCTGGGAATAGCGCTCAGCCAGGCGGTTGATCAGCTCGGACTTCGTCATCTGGTCGCCTTGAGGCTTAGCCCTTGTTGTCGAACTTGGCCTTCAGCAGTGCGCCCAGGCTGGTGGTGCCGGTTGCTGCGCTGTTGTCCGAAGCCAGCTTCTGCATGGCTTCCTGGGTCTCGACGTTGTCTTTCGCCTTGATCG
>DASYLQ010000379.1:0-10266 GCA_036009485.1 Janthinobacterium sp. | reverse complement strand
CGGGGAAGAACAAGCCTTCCGGCTTCTTGAATTCCGGCGAAATCCGCGCCATCAACTCTTGATCGGACAAGGCAGCCGAATCGTGTTTCAAGCCGGGATTGGCGGCCATCGCCTGGCGCATCTGGTCAAAAGTCCAGCCTTCGATAATGGTCAGCGATTCCTGGGCAAACTCGCCGCGCACCAGTTGCTCGATCAGGCGCAGCGGCGTGGTGCCGGGTTTCAATTCGTACGAGCCGGCTTTCAGCCTGCCGCTTTTGCCGGTGGCGCGCGCCAGCAGGTTGAACAGGATGGGTTGCACCGGCACGCCGGCGGCGGCCATCTGCTGGCCCGCGGCATGCGCGCCGCTGCCGGGCGCGACCGTGAATTCGATTGCCGCCTCGTCGCCGAGGATAGGCTGCTGCGCCCACCAGGCGAAGCCGGCGCCCGCAGCCAGCGCGACCAGCACGCCGGTGAGCACTACTTTTTTTATGAAAGCCATCTAAAAACCATATTGTTATTCAGGGCGCCCCGAAAACGCCGTATTGCTAAAAATAAATTGCCGAGTGATAAATTTCCGCGCACTAACACATTGCGGCGACGATGGCTAGCCCTTGTTTTCGCCGCTTTTCGACGCGATGATTGCGACATCACTATAATGAACCCGTAATGATAATGCCTTAATCGTCAAATCACTGGAATTTATGAATACCTGGAATCAATTTTTATCTCAGCAAGGCGGACGCGGCAGCGAAGAACGCATGGCTGACTTCGGCACGGCGCTCAGCGCCGCCGACCTGGCCGCCGGTTTCCTTGCCCCGATCACCGAGCTGGGAATGATCGCCGTCAGCGGCGAAGATGCGGCCAGCTTCCTGCATACCCAATTGACCAATGACGTAGAACATTTGACCGCCGGCGAAGCGCGCCTGGCCGGTTATTGTTCGCCCAAGGGCCGGTTAATGGCCACATTCTTGATGTGGCGCAATGAAACCACGATTTTTCTGCAGTTGTCGCGCGACATACAAGCGGCCCTGCAAAAGCGCCTGCAAATGTTCGTGCTGCGCGCCAAGGCCAAGCTGGCCGACGCCAGCGGCGACGACGCCAACCAAGTGATCCTCGGTCTCGGCGGGGCCAAGGCTGAGTCCGCTCTCAAGACCTGGTTCGAGACCCCGCCCGGCGCCGCCTACGGCAAGCTCGACAATCAATGGGGTACGCTGCTGCGCGTCGCCGACGCCTTCGGCGCGCCGCGCTACCAGTGGCTGATGTCGGCCGGGACGGCGCTGTCGGTCTGGCCCGTGCTGGCTGACAAACTGGCCAAGGGCGGCAACGACGCCTGGAATTTGTCCGAGGTGCATGCAGGCATTCCCCGGATCGAAAAAGCAACCCAGGAACAGTTCGTGCCGCAAATGGTCAATTTCGAGTTGCTCGGCGGCGTGAACTTCAAGAAGGGCTGCTATCCGGGCCAGGAAATCGTCGCCCGCAGCCAGTACCTGGGCAAGCTGAAGCGCCGCACCACCCTGGTCAGCATCGCCGACGCGGCCGCCAAGCCCGGCGACGAAGTGTACGCCACGTCCGATCCCGAGCAGCCGGCCGGCATGGTCGTCAACGCCGCACCGAACGGCGGCGGCGGCGTCGATGCCCTGGTAGAACTGAAACTCTCGGCCATAGAAGAAGCTTCCGTCAGGCTGGGTTCGGCCAGCGGCGCCGCCCTGGCGTTCCTGCCCATGCCCTATGTGCTGGACGCGCTCGATCTGTAGGGCCACTTATGATCGATCTGTATATCTATTACCAGGTCAGGGAGAGCGACGCCGCGGCCTTGCTGGTGCGGGTGCGGGAAATGCAGGTTGAGCTGGGCGCGCGGCATGCCGTCCTGCCGTCATTGAAGCGCCGGCCCGACGTGAAAGATGGGTTGCAAACCTGGATGGAAGTGTATCCCGCAACAGGGGACGGTTTCCCGGCGGCGCTGGAAAGCGCCGTGCTGGATGCCGGACTGGCCGGATTGACCGCCGGCCCGCGTCACTGCGAAGTTTTTATGGATGTAATCACATGTGCCTGATCGTCTTTGCCTGGCAAGTCATTCCCCAAGTGCCATTGATCGCCGCCGCCAACCGTGACGAGTTCTATGCGCGCGCCGCGGCGCCGGCCGCCAACTGGTCCGAGCACCCGCAAGTGTACGCCGGCCGCGACTTGCAAGCCGGCGGCAGCTGGATGGGCATCACGCGCGGGCTGGACGGCGATATCGCCGCATCGGGCTCGCGCTTCGCCGCCATCACCAATATCCGCAGCCCGGACGACCGCAGGGCGGATGCGCCCTCGCGCGGCGCGCTGGTCGCCGACTACCTGGCGGGCGACATGACGCCGCAGGAATATATTGCCAGGATCGGACCGGGCAGCGAAGTCTACAACGGCTTCAACCTGGTGCTGGGCGACCGCAGCACCTTGATCTGGTTTTCCAACCGCGGCCAGGGCGACGCCCGCAACGGCCAGCCGCTGGCGCCGGGGATTTACGGCTTGTCGAACGCCTTGCTGGATGCACCCTGGCCGAAGGTCTTGAAGACCAAGGCCCAGTTCGCCAGCCTGCTGTGCCAGGGCGCGCCGGACGAAGCGTATTTCGAGATGCTGTCGGATACCACGCGGGCGCCGGACAGCCGCTTGCCGGAAACCGGCGTGCCGCTCGACCTGGAGCGGATCTTGTCGGCGGTCTGCATCGAGTCGCCCGGCTACGGCACGCGCAGCTCGACGGTAGTCAAGCTGTACGCCAATGGGCCGGGCGAGTTGCACGAACTGTTGATTCAGTAATGTTCGCAGTCGCATGATTGCCCTAGCCACGGCTCATGCCGGCTGCCTGCTTCCACAGACCGAGCTCAGCGGCTCAGGCGATCAACTTCACCAGTTGCTTGCCGAAATTCTTCCCCTTGAGTAAGCCGATAAAGGCTTGCGGCGCCGCAGCCAAGCCCTGCGCCACCGATTCGCGGTATTTCAGCTTGCCCGCCGCGACCATCAAGCCCAGCTCGGACAAGCCCTGCGGCCAGAATTCCATATGCTCGGTGACGATGAAACCGCGCACGCTGAGGCGGTTGGTCAGCATGAAACGGATATTCCTCAGCGCGATGTCTTCGCCGTTGTAGCCGGCGATCCAGCCGCACAGCGCGACCCGGCCAAAGGCGTTGCTGCGCGCCAGGGCCGCATCGAAGACCGGGCCGCCGACGTTTTCAAAGATCGCATCGATGCCGTTCGGCGTGGCCGCCGCCAGGTCCTCGGCCAACGCACCGGCCTTGTAGTCGATGCAGTCGTCGAAACCGAGCTCGTCGATCACGTAGGCGCATTTTTCCGGGCCGCCGGCGATGCCGACCGCCCTGCATCCGCGCTGTTTGGCGAGTTGCCCGACGACGCTGCCGACCGCGCCGCTGGCGGCCGAGACCACCACCGTTTCGCCGGCTTTCGGCTGCATGATCTGGTTGAAGCCGTACCAGGCCGTCATGCCGGGCATGCCGACCACGCCCAGGTAGGCCGACAGCGGAATGTGGCTGGTGTCGACCTTGCGCAGCATGCTGCCGTCGCTGAGCGCCAGTTCGGTCCAGCCCAGGCTGCCGACGACAAAATCGCCGGCCGCGAATTTCGGATTTTTCGACTCGACCACGATGCCGGCGGTGCCGCCTATCATGGTTTCATCCAGCACCTGGGAAGCGGCATAGCTTTTCGCCGCGCTCATGCGCCCGCGCATATACGGATCCAGCGACAGGTAATGGATGCGTACCAGTACTTGGCCATCGGCCGGCGCCGGCAATTCGGCGCTTTCAAGGCGAAAATTCTCCGGCCTCACTTCGCCGCGCGGGCGCGACGCCAGCACGATGCGTTGGTATCGGCTCATGTGCCTGCTCCTCAAACGGCCGCAATGCCGCCGTCGACGGCCAGCACCTGGCCGGTGATGTACTTGCCGGCGTCGGAGGCGAACAGCAGGGCCGCGCCCTTCAAGTCTTCATCGTCGCCGAGGCGGCCCAGGGGCGCGTGTTTCGCGAGCGCGTCGGCGCCTACGATGGCCAGCAAGCCCTTGGTCATCTTCGACGGGAAAAAGCCCGGCGCGATGGCGTTGACGGTAATGCCGTGCGGCCCCCACTCGCCGGCCAGCGTGCGGGTGAAATTGACCACCGCGCCCTTCGAGGTATTGTAGGCGATGGTCTGCATCGCCCCGGGCGGATTGCCGGCCAGGCCGGCGATCGAGGCGACATTGATGATGCGGCCGTACCGGCGCGGGATCATCGAGCGCTTGCCGACCGCCTGCGACACCAGGAAGATGCTGCGGATATTCAGGTTCATCACCTTGTCCCAGGCTTCCAGCGGATAGTCTTCGGCCGGCGCGCCCCAGCTGGCGCCGGCGTTGTTGATCAGGATATCGATATGCCCGAGCTGGTCCAACGCCGCATCGACCAGTTGCGTCACGGCGGCGTCCTGCGACAGGTCGGCGGCCACGGCCCAGGCTTCGATTTTGTGTTTGGCCAGGAAGGCGACCGCCTGGTCCAGTTCGTCCTGCTTGCGCGCCGAGATGACGATACGGGCACCCTGCTCGCCCAGCGCCAGCGCCATTTGCAAGCCCAGCCCCCGCGAGCCGCCGGTCACCAGCGCGGTCTTGCCGGCCAGGCTGAACAATTCTTGTGTGGTGCGCATGGAATCTCCTTTCATCCGCTCCCGGTCAAATCTCGAAATCCATGCAATGGCGCGATTCGCGTACGGCGGCGATAAAGGGTTTGGTCGCGATATGCCCGGGATGTTCCTGGTAAGCCTGGAAAGCCGCCAGGTCGGCGAATTCCGAATATAGCACCACGTCGTGGCTCGTATCGAATCCGGGCTGGGCCAGCACCGCCTCGAACTTCAGCGTGCCCGGCGCCAGGTGGGCGCAGGAATCCAGCAAGGCCTTCATCTTGACGGCGTTGGCGGCGCGGTCGGCGCCTTCTGCATGGTCTTTGAGTTTCCAGAAAACGATGTGCTTGATCATATGTTTTTTGTATTGACGTAAGGGGATGCGGGTCTTTTGCATGGCGCCGGCATTGCCGGCGCCCGTAGCTTAAACCACTTCAAACAATCCCGCAGCCCCCTGGCCGCCGCCTATGCACATTGTGACGACGACATATTTGACGCCGCGGCGCTTGCCTTCGATCAGCGCATGCCCGGCCAGGCGCGCGCCCGAGACGCCATAAGGATGGCCGACGGCGATCGCGCCGCCGTTCACGTTGAGCCGGTCCATGGCGATGCCCAACTTGTCGGCGCAATACAGCACTTGCACGGCGAATGCTTCGTTCAATTCCCACAAGCCGATGTCGGCCACGCCCAGGCCAGCCTTTTTCAACAATTTGGGAACCGCAAACACCGGGCCGATGCCCATCTCGTCCGGTTCGCAGCCGGCCACGGCGAAACCGCGGAAAATCCCCAGCGGCGTCAAGCCCTTGGCCTCGGCCATCTTGCCGCTCATGACGATGGCCACCGAGGCGCCGTCGGAAAACTGGCTGGCGTTGCCGGCCGCAATTACCCCACCCGGCAGCGCCGGACGGATCCTGGCCAGCGCGTCCAGTGTCGTATCGGCGCGTATGCCTTCGTCGGCGCCTGTCGTCACTTCGCGCGTCAGCAACACGCCGGATTCCTTGTCGGCGACGCCCATGATGGTCGTTATCGGCACAATTTCATCGGCGAACTTGCCGGTGGCCTGGGCCGCGGCGGCGCGCTGCTGGCTTTGCACCCCGTATTCATCCTGGCGCTCGCGCGATATGCCATAGCGCTTGGCGACGGTTTCGGCGGTCTGCAGCATGCTCCAATAGATTTCCGGCCTGTTTTGCGCCAGCCAGACTTCCTTGAGCATATGCTTGTTCATTTCTTGCTGCACGCATGAGATCGACTCTACGCCGCCGGCCGCGTAGACCTCGCCCTCGCCGGCCATGATGCGCTGCGCGGCGCTGGCGATGGTTTGCAAGCCGGACGAGCAAAAACGGTTGATGGTCATGCCGGCGGTGCTCACCGGGCAACCGCCGCGCAAGGCGATCTGGCGCGCGATATTGCCGCCGGTAGCGCCCTCCGGATTGGCGCAGCCGATCAGCACATCCTCGACTTCGCCCGCCTCGATGCCGGCGCGGCGGATGGCGGCGGCCAGCACGTGGCCGCCGAGGGTGGCGCCGTGGGTCATGTTGAAGGCGCCCTTCCAGGATTTGGCGAGGCCGGTGCGGGCGGTCGATACGATGACGGCGTCTATCATGTCTGTCTCCTGATGTTGGAATGGCGCTAGCGAGAATAGCACAATCAGCAGAATATAGAACGGTCGTTCGCAAAATTTCCGACGCCCTCAATCTGGGTATCTTGTCAGTTTCGCGTAAGTTTGAAGCAAGCATGACGTAAGTTTGGACGTCCACACTCACGACAGCTATTAAAGCGATGGCAAATATTTAATACGCCATATTCAAAAATATCAGGAGACAGACATGGCAATAACATCAGGCTCGACCGCCGACGTCAGGAACGCGGGCGGAGGCGGCGGCGGATCCAAATCCACCGCCATGACCAAGGAGGAACGCAAGGTCATCTTCGCCTCTTCGCTGGGCACCGTGTTCGAATGGTACGATTTTTACCTCTACGGTTCACTCGCTTCAATTATCGCCAAGCAATTCTTCGTCGGCGATCCGACCACCAGTTTCATCTTCGCCCTGCTGGCCTTCGCCGCCGGCTTCATCGTGCGCCCCTTCGGCGCCCTCGTCTTCGGCCGCCTCGGCGACATGATAGGCCGTAAATACACTTTTCTGATCACTATCCTGATCATGGGCGCCTCGACCTTCATCGTCGGCTTGCTGCCGAATTACAAGGCCATCGGCATCGCCGCGCCCATCATCCTGGTCACGCTGCGCATCTTGCAAGGCCTGGCCCTGGGTGGCGAGTACGGCGGGGCGGCAACCTATGTCGCCGAACATGCGCCGCATGGCAAGCGCGGCGCCTTCACGGCGTGGATCCAGACCACGGCGACGCTGGGTTTCTTCCTGTCGCTGCTGGTGATCCTCGGCACCCGCCTGGCGACCGGCGAAGAAGCGTTCTCGGCCTGGGGCTGGCGCGTGCCTTTCCTGGTATCGGTACTGCTGCTGGGCATTTCGGTATGGATACGCCTGTCGATGAATGAATCGCCGGCCTTCGCCAAGATGAAGGCGGAAGGCAAGACCTCGAAGGCGCCGCTGAGCGAAGCCTTCGGCCAATGGCGCAACCTGAAGATCGTCATCCTGGCGCTGGTCGGCTTGACCGCCGGCCAGGCCGTGGTCTGGTACACCGGCCAGTTCTATGCGCTGTTTTTCATGATTCAGACGCTGAAAGTGGATCTGGCGACCGCCAACCTGCTGGTCGCCGCGGCGCTGCTGCTGGCGACGCCCTTCTTTATCGTCTTCGGCACGCTGGCCGACCGGATAGGCCGCAAATACATCATCCTCGGCGGCTGCCTGATCGCCGCGGCGACCTATTTCCCGATCTTCAACGGCCTGACCCATTACGCCAACCCGGCCCTGGAAAAAGCCCTGCAAAGTTCGCCCGTCGTCGTGGTCGCCGATCCGGTGTCCTGCCACTTCCAGTTCAACCTGACCGGCACGACCAAGTTCCCCTCGTCCTGCGATATCGCCACATCGATGCTGTCGGGCAGTTCGGTGAATTACACCAAGGAAGACGCGCCGGCCGGCAGCATCGCCAAGATCCGCGTTGGCGAGAAGGAAATCGTTTCCTTCAATGCCGACATGACGGCCGACGGTCATGATTTCACCAAGGAAAGCAAGGCGCATGAAGCGGCCTTCAAGAAAGAAGCCGGCGGCGCCATCAAGGCGGCAGGCTATCCCGCCAAGGCCGATCCGGAGCAAATCAATTATCCGATGGTCGTGCTGCTGCTCTTCATCCTGGTGTTGTACGTGACCATGGTGTACGGCCCGATCGCGGCGATGCTGGTGGAAATGTTCCCCACGCGCATACGCTATACCTCGATGTCGCTGCCCTACCATATCGGCAACGGCTGGTTCGGCGGCTTGCTGCCGACCACCGCCTTCGCCTTGGTGGCGTTCAAGGGCGATATCTATTACGGCCTGTGGTACCCGATCATCGTCGCCCTGGTCACCGTCGTGATCGGCACCTTGTTTGTCAAGGAAACCAAGGACAACGATATTTATGCGGCGGATTGAGGAGATTGGCTAGCGGCGGCATGCTGCTCGATAGGAAGGCCGCCAGGGATGGCGGCCTTTTTTTTGGGGGGATGGCTGCTGTTGAGGTTCCCTCGATATTTCGCCTTCCATCAGGTGGATTTCATGCAGCCTGCTTTTCCTCTGCATGACGCGGTTCAGGGTCGCTTGGGACATGCACCGATCCGCGTCATAACGCGCCGGCAGCACGTACTTGGAGCCGCCGGCGCAAGTGTGCAGGACCACCATGATGTCGCGACGGCTTCCGCGAGGACGGTCTCCCGGAATTTTTCCGGCAGCGCCTTCGGGGTCAGTACGTCAACCGGGACACCCAGCAGCTGGAGTAATTCATGCCGGATAGCGCCTATATCGAAAAGAGTCGTCTCTGGTGTCGGATCAACGAGGATATCCAGATCGCTGTCTTCCGTGTCGCTGCCATGGGCGACCGAACCGAACACGCGGGGATTGCGGGCGCGATGCCCCTCCACGATTCGACGAATCGCATCGCGATGTGCTTGAAGCGCGGTCGACGGTTTCATGGCAAAAGGGGGATTATCTATCAAATATGAGGGCGGAGAAGATTGTACCATCGAGGACTATGTCGGGGTACCGAGCCGGGTGAAGCGATTGAGGATGGCCGCCCGCAATTGCAGTTCGGCGACCTGACGGTCAAATCCCGCGCCGTCACCCGTTCACCTGGCAGCTTGAAGCAACGCATCTTGGTTTCGACCAGGCTGCGCCGATGATAGCCGGTCCACTTCTTCCATATCCCTCGGCCAAGGCGGCTCATGCATCCTGCACCACATCGAGTCCGTGGAGCGGCGTCCCGTTCACGTCGACTTGCTGGAAACCTTCTGCCGCGACTGCGGCGCCAAGGTGCCCTACCGGCTCAACGTGTAGTTGCTGGATGCCCCGTACCGATATTGAGCGGTCACGTTCGCCGGAATACGCACCGACGAGCGATGCAATGAGATCGCCAAAGTGCGAGATATTTCTATGCTGGATCAGCAAATTCGGGACCAATTTTTATAACAAATTTACGGCTTTGGAGCTGCTTTTTAGCAAATTTTTATCTGGGAATTGTTATTCTGCCTGTCTGAAAAAGCACATCGCCAACGATGTATTTCAATCTTTTACTGCAACACATCATGAAAAAATTATTGTTTGCCTTACGCATTTTTCCCGACCTGGCGCTTGTCTCGACAGCCATCGCCGCGCGGGATCAAGTGCTGGCCGACGCGACGTGAACAAATCAACTGGCCCTGACGAACAGGCACCACAGCAAGAAGCTCCGCATCAATGCCAACGGTCACCAGGAAGTTGGTATTACCTCTCGCTCGCGATCCACGCGCGGTTGTGGCCACATGGGTCAACGAACAGCGGCGGCTGCATGACGCGGCGAAGGTTACACAAACCAACTTAATGAAGCAGGCCGGGTTCAGGAGGCTAACCGGTGAGCAGCGCCTTCGAGCCGCCCGAACGATAACCCCGGCGCTGCCGAGGGGAGCATAAATTTCCGGGACATGTCGCGGCAGGATCACCTGCCTGTACTTGCACCCGAATGATTACTATCAAAACAGCTAAGGGATAAGAAGTATGAGCAGGATTTTGCAAAGGGCAACACGTAAGGGACATCTGATTTCTTCAGGAAAGGCGCAGCCGTTCAAGCTGGGGCCAATCGCATTGGCGTGTGCAATTTTGACCTTGTCCGCCTTGTCTTATTCGAACCGGGCGCTGGCCGCCGAGGCAGCAAAGACACCGGCAGGTTCGGGCGATGCAGGCAGCGACACCGCGTCACAGCCCACGAACATGCAAACGGTCGTGGTCACCGGCCAGAATCAAGCCTTGACCGTGCAGAAGAAATCCGAGAGTATCGAGTCGGTCAGCGGAGCGCAGCTCGAGCGGAATGCGGTCCCGGATATCACGACGCTGATCCAGTCGATTGCGGGTGTATCCTTGAAGACCGAAGGTACGGGCCAGACCGAGATTGAGATGCGCGGCATGACGTCGAGCGGCGGCAGTTCACCGACAACGGGTTTCTATCTCGATGACATTCCGCTGACCCCTCCGTCCGGCGCGCAAAACGGCAAGGTGGTGATTTCACCGGCAC
>DASYLQ010000378.1:0-11318 GCA_036009485.1 Janthinobacterium sp. | reverse complement strand
AAGCTGCAATGCGCTGTCGAACAGGGATAGGGACAAGCAGATCAGGATGGAGGCTGCGAATAATGTGATCGAAGCTTACCGGCGCCGCCTGGCCTATGGCAACGGCGGCGCAGCGGAAGCCGAAGAGAAACGCCGCTACGCCCGGGCCGAGCGGGCCGTGCGGCTGGAAGCGCTGCGGGCCGAGCGCGACGAGTTGTACCGGCTCCGCCTGGCAGGCGAGCTCGATGACGCCATCCACCTGCGCCTGCTGCGCGAAATCGACCTGGCCGAAGCCGCGCTGCAAGAAGCCGCGCTGCAAACCACGCATGGCTGATGGCGAACGGCTTAAGTGTGATACCCAACGGATAATATTTTTCAAGACGCGCAGAATCGCCTGCATCGCCAAACAGGAGCAGCATCATGCGCACATACTTCGTAAGCCACAGTTTTCTGATCGCCGCCATGGCGTTCGCCCCGGCCGCGTTTGCCGGAGAAGCCATCGTCAAATGCGTCGACACGGCCGGCCATGTCACGCTGACCGACGAGCCTTGCCCGCAGAGCAGCCAGGCAGTCAGGGCCGCCCCGTCCGCCGCCAGGCAACATTATGTTTTTGCGTCAGCGGAACTGCCGCGCGCCCACAGGAGCGCCGGGGCGGCGCTGCCGCGCAAGCCCTCGCCCGATGTCGCCACGCTGAAGGCGGCCAGGCTGAACATGCAATTGGCGGAATCGATGCGCCAGCAAAGGCTGGCGGGATTGAACTAACGAATTGCGGCGCCGGCAATGGCCGCCGCGGCGGTTTTTCCCTAGTCTGCCATAAAGGCGAGAATGTCGGCGTTGACTCGCGCCGCCATCGTCGTGCACAAGCCGTGAGGCGCGCCGGGATAGACTTTCAGCACCGCCTTGCCGACCAGTTTCGACGCGATCAGGGCGGCATCGGCGAGCGGCACCACCTGGTCGTCGTCGCCGTGGATAAACAGCGTCGGCACGTCGAATTTCTTCAAGTCTTCGGTGAAGTCGGTCTCGGAAAATGCCTTGATGCATGCATATTCGGCGTTGATCGCCCCCAGCATGCCGATGGCCCAAAAAGAATCGATCACGCCCTGCGACAGCGCGGCGCCGGGCCGGTTGTAGCCGTAGAACGGCACGGCCAGGTCCTTGAAAAATTGCGAGCGGTTGTTTGCCGTATTGTCGCGGATGCCGTCGAACACGTCGAGCGGCAAGCCGCCGGGATTGGCGGCGGTCTTCAGCATCAGCGGCGGCACCGCGCCGATCAAGATCGCCCGGGAAACACGGGCAGTGCCATGGCGTCCGATATAGCGCGTCACTTCGCCGCCGCCGGTGGAGTGGCCGACCAGCGTGACTTCCTTCAGGTCGAGCGCATCGATCAGCGCCGCCAGGTCGTCGGAATAGGTATCCATCTCGTGGCCGCCGCTGGGCTGGCCGGAACGGCCGTGGCCGCGCCTGTCGTGGGCGATGACGCGGTAGCCGCGCTGGTACAGGAACAGCATCTGGGCGTCCCAGGCGTCCGCGTCGAGCGGCCAGCCATGCGAAAACACGACCGGCTTGCCCTGGCCCCAGTCCTTGTAAAAAATCTCGGTGCCGTCCTTGGTGGTGATGGTGCTCATGCTGTGATCTCCTTGGTGAGGTGGCGATTCCATGACTTTTCAAGATTGAAAAGTTTATAATTTCGCCACCTCGGGGTCAATCCCGCACAAGAGGATCCAGCGCCTTATTTGCCGCCGCCGGACTGTCGCATCGCCGCCATGGCCGCTTTCACCTGGTCCAGCGTGACATAGCCCTTTTTATCCGTGTCGATGCTGTCGAAATTCTTGGCCAGGCGCGGCATGCCCGCTTCGGCCTCGGCCTTGGTCAGCTTGCCGTCGCCATTCTTGTCTGCGGCCTTGAAACGCTCCTCCAGTTTTTGCATCTTGGCGGCGTCGTCGGCGGCGAAGGCCGGGACCTGCGCGGCGATGGCCAGGCTGGCCACGACGCACAGCGAACAAAAAATACGCTTCATGTCTATTCTCCTGTGGTGATCACGAATGTGAGGCGTGCTCATGATAGCGCCGCGGATCGCCAAACGATGTATCGGATTGTAATCAGCCGGCCTTCAATGCGCGCTCTCGCCGGCGGCCATCGCGCAACTCTGGTCCGGCACCGTCTTGCCGCCGACAAAATCGCGCACCTGCCGTTCAAAGCAGGCGGGCGCGTTCCACAGGATGAAGCGGGGGGCGCCGGTCACCGATACCAGGCTGACCTTGCCCACCTTGCGCAGGGCGGCGACGTGTTCCAGCGCGCCCTCGTAGGGGCTCTTCGCATCGAGCGTGCCGTTGAGCACCAGAAGCGGCGGAAATTGCTGCGGCTGCTTGCCGAAATACTCGTCGCGCGGATACACGGGCAAGACCGGCTTGGCCAGCAAGGCCGGCAAACTGCTGGTGAACAGCAAGGCCTGGTCCTCTTGCTGCAGCTGGGCCGGGGTCAAGTCCGGGCGCAGATCGTTTTCGGAACGGCCGATGAGGCTCGCCAGCGGGATCGACGCCGGCGATTGTGGATAAGCGGCTAGCGAGGCTTGAATCCTGGCCATGCTCGCCAGCACGGATTTCAATTCCTCATCATGTCCCTGCTGTAACTCCTTGATCAGGAAGGGAATGCGTGCGCGCAAGGCCGGCATGTCGAGCAGGCTGCCGAAGAACAGCTTCAAATCCTTGCCGGGTACGGCGGCGAGCAGTTGCGGCTTTTCCTGGGCGCTGGCCAGCAGGCGCCGGTAAGCCGTTTCAGCCGGTTCGCCCAGCATCGCATGGCATGGCGCATGGTCGTCGCAACCGGCCAGCACTTGGCGGCCGACGGCGTCGGCCAGGCGCGAGCGCTGGCTCAAGTCCCACTGCGGCGCGGTTTCCAGCGGCGTCAGCGAATCGAGGATGACGCCGGCCAGCGGCAATTTCCCAAGCTGCAGGGCGCGCAGCACCAGTTGCGTGCCGTACGACACGCCATACAGATAGACCGGCTTGTCCGGCCGGGTTTGCCGGATCAGGTAGGCGAGGTCGCGCGCGCCGTTCGACAGCGTGAATGCGCGAGCCTGGTCGGCATGCTCGTTGACATATTCAAAACAACTATCCCATTCGGCGCCCTGCAAGGCCGTGCCGCCCGGACTGTCGACGCCCTCTTCCTTCGGGCACAGGCGGCTGGAAAAACCGCTGCCGCGATGGTCGGGCAAGATCAGGTCGAAATCGGGGAAACTGCGGCGCAGCACGCCGATGAAGGGATACAGCGAAGCGCCCGACTCGCCGGGACCGCCGGCCACCAGCCAGACCGTGCCCCTGGATTTTTTCAGCGCCGGGAATTCGCGCACGAACAAGGTCACGGAAGGCATGCCCTCAAGCTGGGCGTCGCCATACGACAGGGGCACGACTTCGCTGGCGCACAGGGTGCCGTTCAGGGACGGTGCCGAGTGCGCATCCACGCAAGGAAAAAAATCGGCGGCAGCCGCGCTGGATGCCCCCAGCATCGAAAATAACAGACTCGCCAGCAGGCAATTCACATATTTCATGTAGATACTTTCGGCAGAAGCTTGCAAAAGAGTAATTCCGATGGTGATTGTACCAGCGAAAAAAGCCACGCCGCCAAACCCACAGGCGACGATTGCTTGTTAAGCTACGCCTTCACGAATACCTGACGAATGCCCGATGAAGCCAACCTCCCCTCCCAGCCGCAGCGCCCTGATTGAAGGTCCCATCGCCAAAACCCTGTTTTTTTTCACCTTGCCTATTTTGTTCGGCAATGTGCTGCAGTCGCTGAACGGCTCGGTCAACGCCGTCTGGGTCGGCCATTACCTGGGCGAGGCGGCGTTGACGGCCACGGCCAATTCGAACGCCATCCTGTTCTTCCTGATCGGCAGCGTGATGGGCTTGGGCATGGCGGCGACGATTCTGGTCGGACAAAGCCTGGGCGCGAAGAATATGGACCAGGCGAAACGCGTGGTCGGCACCAGCGTCACCTTCTTTGTCGGCCTGTCGCTGCTGGTGGCGCTGTTCGGCATGCTGTTTTCCGCGCGCCTGATGGAGCTGATGCGCACGCCGCACGACGCCTTGCCGCTGGCGGTCGCGTATTTGCGCATCATCTTCCTGGCCTTGCCCTTCCAGTTCGCCTACATCTTCCTGATGATGATCTTGCGCGGCGCCGGCGACACCAAGACGCCATTCAAGTTCCAGATCCTGTCGGTCGGGCTGGATATCGCGCTCAATCCGCTGTTCATCTTTGGCTGGGGTCCGCTGCCGGGACTGGGCATCGCCGGTTCCGCCGTCGCCACCCTGCTGGCGCAAAGCATCAGCCTGGCCAGCCTGCTGGTCTATCTGTACCGCAAAAAACATTTCCTTTGCCTCCATGCGGGCGAAGGCCATTACCTGCGGCCTGACCCGGCCATCCTGAAATCGATGATCCTCAAGGGTATCCCGATGGGGCTGCAGATGGCGGTCGTGTCGCTGTCGATGATCATGATGATCTCGCTGGTGAACCGCTTCGGCTCGCAAATGTCGGCGGCCTACGGCGCCTGCCTGCAACTGTGGAATTATGTGCAGATGCCGGCGCTGGCCGTGGGCATGGCCGTGTCGTCGATGGCGGCGCAGAATATCGGCGCGCGCCGCCTCGACCGGGTCCAGCGCGTCGCCCTGACCGGGATTGCGTTCAACTTCCTGATGACGGGCGGCCTGGTAACGCTGATCTACCTGTTCAACCGCAGCGCGCTGGGCTTTTTCTTGCCGGCCCACGTCAGCGCCCTGCCGCTGGCGCAGCACATCAATGCCATGGTGGCCTGGTCTTTCGTGCTGCTGGGCGTGACCTTCGTGCTGTCGAGCGTGATGCGTGCCTCGGGCGCGGTGATGGCGCCGCTGACCATCCTGTTCCTGGCCCTGTGGTGCATCCGCCTGCCCTTCGGCGCCCTGCTGATGGAGCGCTGGGGCGCGGACGCGCTGTGGTACAGCTTCGGCGTCGGTTCGCTATCGGCGGTACTGATGTCGGTGCTGTATTACCGTTTCGGCCCCTGGCGCAATGCGCATATGCTGGCGGCGCAGGCGCCGGCTGTTTGAGGTCCCGCCCCTGTCATACGCCAAGCCGGAATTCAGCCTTGAGCGCGGCATACAGGCGCCGGTAACGCGACAGACGTTGCGCCAGGATAGGCGCCAAGGCGGCATCCGGCCGGATTTCCTCCACCACCGGCGGCATGCCGCACAGGCTTTCCGGCGCCGCCCCCGTCACCGCCATCATCGCCAGGCGCGCCGCGCCCAGGGCCGCGCCGACCTCGCCCTGCGCATGGCGCAGCAAGCTGATGCCGGTGGCGGAAGCGATCAGTCCGGCCCAGTAAGCGCTGCGCGAACCGCCGCCGACGAAGGAGGCCTGGCCGATCCGACTGCCGGTGGCGCGCAAGGCGTCGCAGCCGTCGGCCATGGCGAAGGCCACGCCCTCCATGACGCTGTAGGCCAGCGCGGCGCGGCCGCTGTCGCCGTGCAAACCGAACAATACGCCGGACGCCTGGGCATCGTTGTGCGGCGTGCGCTCGCCGTTCAGATAAGGCAGGAAGAGCGGCGCCCGGGCCGCGTCGGCCGTCTGCGCCAGCGCCGCCAACTGGCCGGCGTCCGCCGTCTGCGTCAGTTGCGCGGCCCAGGCCAGGCTGGCGGCAGCCGACAGGATCACGCTCATCTGGTGCCAGCGCCGCGGCAGGCAATGGCAAAAGGCATGCACGGCCTGGGCCGGATTCGGCATGAAACGGTCGTTGCAGACGAATAAAACGCCGGAAGTGCCCAGCGACAGGAAGGCTTGGCCGGAGGCGATGGCGCCCATGCCGAGTGCCGTCGCCGCATTGTCGCCGGCGCCGCCGGCCACCGCCACGGCTTGCTGCAGGCCCCAGTCGCGGCGCAGGCTGTCGCGCAATTGCCCGCCAGCCTGGTTGCCTTCGACCAGGCGCGGCATCTGCCGCCGTTCCAGGCCGGTGGCCGCCAGCATCTGGTCCGACCAGTCGCGCCGCGCCACGTCCAGCCACAGCGTGCCGGAAGCGTCCGACATGTCCGAGACGAATTCTCCCGTCAGGCAAAATGCCAGGTAATCCTTGGGCAGCAATACCTTGGCGATGCGCGCAAACAGTTCCGGCTCGTGTTTTTGCAGCCACAGCAGCTTGGGCGCGGTGAAACCCGGCATGGCCAGGTTGCCGGTGATGGCCCGGCTATCCGCCGCGGCCGCCTCCAGCTCGGCGCACTCGGCCTCGGCGCGGGTATCGTTCCACAGGATCGCCGGGCGCAGCACCCGGTTTTCCGCGTCGAGCAAGGTGGCGCCATGCATCTGGCCAGCCAGGCCGATGCCGCGTAGTGCCTGGAAGGCCGCCGGCGCGGCGGCCCGCACCTGGGCGATGGCGGCCAGCGCCGCCCGCCACCAGTCTTGCGGATCCTGTTCCGACCAGTGCGGACGCGGCGTCGACAGGGCCAGCTTGACGCCGCCCGTGGCCAATACGCGCTGGTCCGCGTCCACCAGCAGGGCCTTCACTTCGGAGGTGCCGAGATCGATGCCGAGGTAAGTCATGCGCTCTCGCCGAAACGCGCTTCCGCCTGCGAGCGGAATTCCTTCGGCGTCACGCCTTTCATTTCCAGGAAGCGACGATTGAAATTGGCGACGTTGTTGAAGCCGACGTCGTAACAGATATTGGTCACGTATTTATCGGTGTTCATGAGTAGCTGGCAAGCCTTGTTGATGCGGATCTGATTGACGAAGTCGGTAAAGCTGTTGCCGGTCGCCTTGCGGAAAAAGCGGGAAAACTTGGTATGCGACATGCCCAGCCGCGCCGCCAGCATGTCGGCTGAAATCGGTCCGCCATAGTTGTCGGTGATGTAGGTGAAGACGGTGTTGATTTTCGCCAGCGCATCGTCGTCTTCGGACGATTGCATCTGCGCGCTCGACAGCAGGCGGTAGCTGCTGCTCCTGGCCAGCAATCCCAGCAGCTTGAGGAAGCCGGCGAAACGCTCGACGTCGCGGCTGTCGCGGATGCCGTACAGCGCCTGCTCGACCTGTTCGCTGATGTTGAAGAATTCGATGCCATACCTGGCCCTTTCCAGCAGCGGCATGACTTCGCGCAGTTCGGGGATGTATTTGGCGGCCAGTTCCAATGGTGCATGGCCGAACTGGATCGCCATG
Organism: Janthinobacterium sp.; assembly: GCA_036009485.1. GTDB lineage: Bacteria > Pseudomonadota > Gammaproteobacteria > Burkholderiales > Burkholderiaceae_D > Janthinobacterium. Next base: position 4,166 of record DASYLQ010000378.1, on the reverse strand, counting down.
TCGCGCATCGGCAAGCCTTCCTTCGGCACGTCGGTCGAAATCCAGTTGTGCGGCAGGCGCGGCCCGGTCAGCACCAGGTTGCCGGGGCCAAAGCCGCCGATGTAATCGCCGACGAAGAGCTTGCCGCTGCTTTGCAAGATATAGTGCAATTCGTAAGCGTCGTGGTAATGCCAGCGGATCAGCGGATCGGGCACGCCATGCTCGAGGAAGCGCAGGAATTCGCTGAATTCGTAATATTCGAGTTCGGGGGTGCGGGTGGGGGTTTTCATACCATCAGCTCATGACGTTGCCGCCGTCCACATTCAGCGTCTGCGCCGTGATGTAGGTGGCTTCCTCGCTGGCCAGGAATACCGCGGCACCGGCGATTTCGTCAGGATACCCCATGCGTCCCAGCGGCACAGCCTTGCCCACCGCCAGCTTCTTTTCGCCGATGGCCAGCCCCTCGTAGCGGGCGAACAGGGCGTCGACGCCGGCCCACATCGGCGTATCGATCACGCCCGGCGCAATGGCGTTGACGCGGATGCCGTGCGGCGCCATCGCCAGCGCCGCCGACTGCGTGTAACTGATGACGGCGGCCTTGGTCGCGCAGTAATGCGACACCAGCGCTTCGCCGCGGCGCCCGGCCTGCGAAGCCATATTGATCACCGCGCCGCGGGCGCCGCGCGCGACCATCTGCGCCAGCACCTTTTGCATGGTGAAGAACATGCCCTTCACGTTGACGTCGAACAGGCGCTGGTACATCGCTTCGTCCGATTCCAGCAGCGGCGCCATGTCGAACACGGCGGCGTTGTTGAACAGGATGTCGGCCGGGCCGAATTGCTGGCCGCCGCGGGCGAGCAGCCGGACCACGGAATCGGATTGCCTGACGTCGGTGGGCACATACAACAGCCGCTGCGGATAGGCGGCCATCAGCGCGGCCAGCCCGGCCGACGGCTGTTCGGGCATATCGGCCACCGTGCAGCGCGCGCCTTCGCGCAGGTAGGCCTCGGCGACGGCCAAGCCGATGCCGCCGGCCGCGCCGGTGAGGATCGCGTGTTTTCCGGCAAGACGATGCAGGGCGGCCATCAGGTGCCTCCTTTCAGCCATTCAAGGACAGAGACATAGGCGCTGGCGATGCCGGCCTCCAGCGCCGAATTGCCGGCCAGCGCGCCCCACAGCAGCGCATTGGCGCAGAAATAATGCACCACATACGGCGCCGCCAGGATGTCGGCCACCACCGCCTCGTCCATCGCCTGGTCTTGATAGACGAAGTTGATCTTGCCGGCGGCGCGCGCCTGCAGGAAGACCAGGAACAGGGCCGGCAGCAGCGCCGCGCGGGCGAAGGACTGGCCGTGTTCCAGCCGCTCGGCGATGGTCGGCGCGATGAAGCCGGGGATCTTGGCGAAGCCGTCCGCCGCCACCCGCTGTATCGTGTCGCGGATGGCGGGATTGCTGAAACGGTCCAGCACCGTATCGCGGTAGCGGGCCAGGTCGACCGGGCTCGGCGCCAGGCAGGGAATCACGTCTTCGGTGACGTAGGCATGGGCCATGGCGCGGATGCTGGCGTCGGCCAGGCCTTCATGGATGTAGTCGTAGCCGCGCAGCGCGCCGGCCCAGGCGATGCAGCTGTGGCTGGCGTTGAGGATGCGGATCTTCGCTTCCTCGTAGGGCAGGACCGATTCCACCATCTCGACGCCGACCTGCTCCCACGCCGGGCGGCCATTGCAAAAATGGTCTTCGATAACCCACTGGCAAAAGTCTTCCGCCATCACGACGCAAGGGTCGTCGACGCCGGTGGCGGCCAGCGCGCGGCCCCGGGCCTCGGCCGGCGGACGCGGTGTGATGCGGTCCACCATCGCGTTCGGACAAGTAGTGTTGGCTTGGACCCAGTCCAGCAAGGCGGTCTCGCCGCGGCGTGCCAGGAAGTCGAGCAAGCCGGTGCGGAAGTGGTCGCCATTGCTGCGGATATTGTCGCAGCACATCAGGGTGACAGCGCCGGCGTCGTCGGCGCGGCGGGCGCGCAGGATGGCGGCGATGGCGCCGTAGATCGTCAGCGGCGTAGCGTCTTGCATATCGGTGCGCAGGTCGGAGCGCAGGTCGGCGTAGCCCAGGTCCAGCTCGTGGTGCTGGTTCAGGTAATAGCCGGCTTCCGTGACGGTAAAGGAAATAATGCGCGTCGCCGGCTGGCGGCCCTGCGCCACCAGTGCGTGCAAGTCGGCCGACCAGGGCAGGATGCTGCCGATAGAACGGATGCGCTCGTAACTGAAGACGCCGGCCGGCGTCACCGTTTCCAGCGTGTACTGCCCGCCCTGCCGTTCCAGGTCTTGCAGCAAGGGCTGCATGTCGGGCCGGATGTTTCCGGACGCCAGGGTCCAACTGCTGTCGCCGCGGGCTATCAAGCGGTTCAGGTACCAGGCCTGGTGCGCCCGGTGGAAGGCGCCGGCGCCGAGGTGCAGCCAGACCTTGGTTTCTGCTTTCTGAGGATGATCCATGAAACGGCCCTAGTGGCCAGCCGCATACACTTTGCCCGCCGGGTCGAAAATGTGCATGTGCTGTTGGTTTAAAAGAAGGCTGACGCGGTCGCCCGGATTCAAGCCGCTGCGCTCGTTGCGCCTGGCCACGAATTGCAAGCCGTTTTCCAGCGTCGAGTAAATCAGCGTTTCGGCGCCCAGCGATTCGACCAGGTCGACGATGGCCGGATAACCGTCGGCCGTGCCGAAATTGCCGACCTCGACATATTCCGGCCGGATGCCGATAAAGCCGTTGGCCGGCAGCGCCTCCGGGGATGGCGGCAGGCGCGGCAAGCCGGCCAGCGGCACCACGTTCATGCGCGGCGTGCCGATGAATTGCGCGACGAACTGGTTGGCCGGGCGGTCGTACAGCTCCAGCGGCGTGCCGACTTGCTCGATGGCGCCGTCGCGCAGCACGACGACGCGGTCGGCCAGGGTCATCGCCTCGATCTGGTCGTGCGTGACATAGATCGTGGTGGCGCCCAGTTCGCGGTGCAGGCGGGCGATTTCAATGCGGGTCTGGCCGCGCAGCGCCGCGTCCAGGTTCGACAGCGGTTCGTCGAACAGGAACACTTTCGGCGCACGCACGATGGCGCGGCCGATCGCCACGCGCTGCCGCTGGCCGCCGGACAGGGCTTTCGGGGTGCGCTCCAGGTAGTCCGTCAGGTTCAGGATGGCGGCGGCCTTGTGCACCTTCTGGCGTATGGTTTCCTTGTCGACGCCGGCCAGTTTCAAGGCGAAGGACATGTTTTCAAACACCGTCATGTGCGGATACAGGGCGTAGGACTGGAACACCATCGCCAGGTCGCGCTTGGACGAGGGCAAGGTGGTGATGTCCTTGCCGTCCAGGGTCAGACGGCCGTCGTTGACCGCTTCCAGGCCGGCGATCAGGCGCAGCAAGGTCGACTTGCCGCAGCCGGAAGGCCCGACGAAGACGATGAACTCGCCCTTGCGGATTTCCAGGTCGATGCCCTTGATGGCGCGGTGGGCGTCGAAGTATTTCTCGATATTGTTGAGGGTCAGGAAAGCCATGCGCTTCTCCAATTCTTATTTCACGGCGCCGAAGGTCAGGCCTTGCACCAGTTGTTTTTGACAGAACCAGCCGAAGACGATGATGGGCGCGATCGCCATCAGCGAGGCGGCCGACAGCTTAGCCCAGAACAAGCCTTCCGGACTCGAATAGGAAGCGATCAGCGAGGCCAGCGTGCCGGCGTTGGCGGCGCCGAGATTGAGCGACCAAAACGATTCATTCCACGCCAGCACCAGGCACAAGAGCGCGGTCGAGGCCATCCCGCCCAGGCTCAGCGGCAAGACGACATAGCGGAATTCCTTGAAGATGCTGGCGCCGTCCATGCGCGACGCTTCCAGGATTTCGCGCGGGATTTCCTTGAAATACGAATACAGCATCCAGACCATGATGGGGAGGTTCGACAGCGTGAAAATGACGGTCAGTCCCCAGCGCGTATCGAGCAGTCCGAACTGCTGGTAGATCACGTAGATCGGCATGAGCACGCCGACCGCCGGCAGCATCTTGGTGGAGAGCATCCAGACCAGGATGTCCTTGGAGCGCCGGGTCGGGGAAAACGCCATCGAATACGCGGCGGGAGCGGCGATGGCCAGGCCGATCAGGGTCGATCCGACGCTGGTGATGATCGAATTCATCGCATACAGAAAGTA
>DASYLQ010000377.1:0-1878 GCA_036009485.1 Janthinobacterium sp. | reverse complement strand
GGCCGATGACGATGGCGACCGCTTCGAGCAAATAGGTGACAGCGAAGCTGCGGTCGAATATTTTCAAACTGAGCGCGCGGATGTCGCCCGGCTCGGACAATTCCAGCGCCGCGCCGAAGGGCAGCGCCCGCAGCCCGGCGCTGACCTGGGCCGGCGTCGCGCCGGGCTGCAGCCACAGCGCCGCATCGTTGACGCCGGTGTCGCCCGACAGCGCCTGGTAGTCGGCCAGCCGCATCTGGATGGCGCCGCTCTGGCGCGCATAGTCGCGCCAGACGCCGGCGACGACGAAGGGCTGGCGGCCCGCGCCCAGCGGCAGCATCACGGTGGCGCCGCGCCGGTAGCCGTAGAGGTCGACCATGGCTTCGGATACCCAGACCGGCCGGGCGCCGGCCGGCAAGCGGGTGGCGTCGACGATGTCGCCGGTCAGCGGCAGCATGCGGCCCGGGTCGGCGGCGTCGATCGGCCTGGCGATCAGCGCGACGCTAGGCTGCGCTGCATCCAGCGTCAGTTGCGTGACCCGCTGGAAGTCGGCGCGCAGCACGCCAGGCACCGCGCCGATGCGGCGCTGCTGGTCCGGCCCGAGCGCGCCGGCGTCGCCGGCGCCGGCGCTGCGCAGGTAGAGGTCGGCCGGCAGCAGGTGGCGCAGCCAGTCGTCGACCGAGACGCGGAAGCTGGCCACCATGATGGCCATCGCCACCATCAGCGCAAAGCTCGACAGCACGCCGCCCAGCGCGATCGACGCCTGGTTGGGCGCATTGGCCAGGCGCGCCAGCGCCAGCGTGCCGACCGGGCCGCGGCCCAGCCTTGAGGTCGCGCCGAACAGCAGGGCGGCGCAGCGCGGCATCAGCGCGATGCCGCCGATCAGCAGCAGCGCCACCGCGATGTAGCCGAAGAGCGGCAGGCCGCCGACCGGCGGCAATTGGGTCAGCAGCGCGCCCAGCGCCAGGCACAGCAGCGCCGGCCACGGCCGCGCCAGCCGCGCCAGCGCCACGTCCTCGCTGCCGGCCTTCAGCGCCGGCGCCGGGCGGGCGCGGGCCGCTTCCCATGCCGGGCCGGCGCTGCCCAGCACCGCAATGCCGGCGCCGGCTGCGAAGAACACCAGCGCCGCCAGCGGCTGGAACTGCACGGTGGGCTGCACGCCGGGGAAATAACCGCCGCCGAGGTCGCCGCCGAAGGCCTTCAGCGCCGCCGCCGCCATCGCATAACCCAGCAGCAGGCCGAGCAGCGAACCGGCCACGCCCAGCAGCGCGCCTTCGACCAGCACCTGCGCCAGCAACTGGCCGCGGGTGCTGCCCATCACCCGCAGCAGCGCGAACTGCTGGCGGCGCCGGATCACCGATAGCGCCTGCGTCGAAAACACCAGGAAGGCGCCGGTAAAGAGCGCGACCAGCGCCAGCACGTTGAGGTTGACCCGGTAGGCGCGCGACATATTGTTGCTGCGCGCTTCCTGGTCCTCGGTCTCGGTCACCAGCAGCGCATCGCCGAATTCCTGCAGCAACTGCGCGCGGAAGGCGTCGCGGTCGACGCCGGCCTGCAGCCTGAGTTCGATCCGCGACAGGAGGCCCAGCCGGTCGAAGCGCCATTGCGCGGCGGCGATGTCCATCACCGCGATGCGCTGCCCGGGCCGGGCGCGGACTAGGCCGCCGGCCACCCGCAGCGTGACGTTGCCGGCGCCGGCGCGCAGCGTCAGCCGGTCGCCGGCGCCCAGCTTCAGCCATTCCATCGCGGCCGGCGACAGGAAGATCGTGTCGTCCATCAGCGTGTCGCCGCCATGGCCTTCGGCCGGCACGCCCAGCAGGTCGGGTGCGATGGCGCCGGCGCGGAAGGCGTCGATGCCCAGTATCTTCAGGCTGCCCTGGCGCTCCGGCAGCGCGGCGT
>DASYLQ010000376.1:0-13551 GCA_036009485.1 Janthinobacterium sp. | reverse complement strand
TGCGTTTCCCGCCTCCGAGAGGGGAGGACAGGGAACGCCGCCGCAGCAGTTATCCGTCAAAAAGCCGATCACCTCGTTCATGGTGACGATATTCGCCGCGTAAAAAACAAAGCGGCCGTCGTGGCGCGACGCCACCAGCTTGGCATGGGTCAGCTCTTTCAAGTGGAAAGACAACGAAGACGGCGGAATGCCCAGGTGTTCGCCGATTTTGCTGGCCGCCATTCCTTGCGGACCGACTTGCACTAGCAAGCGGAATACCGCCAGCCGGGATTCCTGCGCCAGCGCAGCCAGCGCCGAGAGTACATTCTGCGTTTCCATCACTGCCTTAATAAATTCAATATTTCCATAATAATGGAATCATAAAATTAGGGCAAGGAAATCCTGTCGTCAAGTGTTGAGCGGAATGAAAGCCAGTCCGGCCGCGAAGAGCAGGTACAGCAAGCCGAAAGTCGCCATGACGCGCGGACTCAGCGCGTTTTTCCGCAGGAAGTAAAACAGCCCGGCGATGGATGCCATCGTCACCAGCGCCGCCCACATCAGGGCGTGTTGCAGCATCCATGGCGTGAAAATGATGCCCAGCGCACTAGGAATCGTCGCCTGTATCATCATCGCGCCGCTGATATTGGCCAGGGCCAGGGTCTGCTTGCCTTGCCTGACCCAGATGACTGCGTTCAATATCTCCGGCAATTCGGTGGCGATGGGGCTCAGCAGCAGGGCGACCAGTTGCGGCGGCAAGTGCAACCAGGGTCCGATGGCGTCGATCTGGTGCACGAAAACCTGGGAACTGAGAAAGATGACGACCAGCGCGGCGCCGGTTTGCAGCAGCGGCCACAGCCTGGACGGCGCCGCCGCGCCCGGCCGTATCTTCAGCGGTTCCAGGTCGTGGGCGCTGCCGGCGTCGCCTTCCGCCGTCATTTCCTGGCGCACATAGGCGGCATAGGCCAGCAAGAACAACGCGCCCAGCCAGGGTTTGATGGCGAAGGCCAGCACGCCCAGCACGGCCTTGAAGATAAAGATCGACATGAACCACTTCTGGTCGCTGATCAGGCTGTGGCTCGCCGCGGCCGGCAGGAAGGGGGCGCCGGCCTTGTGCCTGCCGGCCAGGAAGGCGGCGCCGACCACGGCGTAGGCGATGGTCGCCAGCACCAGTGGGCCGCCGATCGCCGCGCCGACGCCGATTTCCTTTTGCGCCGCATCGTGGCCGAAGACGACGGCGACGAAGGTCACCACGCTTTCCGGCAGGGCCGTGCCGAAGGCGGCCAGTATGCTGCCGGTGGCGTTCTTGGAAATGCCGAATTGCTGGCCTACCCATTCGATGCCGTTGACGAAATATTCGCAAGCCAGATAAATGACGACGGCGGAGCCCAGCAACAGCAGGATGGTGGCCGTCATGGCGCCCCCCCGGCCATGGCGGCTTGAAACGCTTGAAACAAGGCAGTACAAAGCGTGCGCCATGGCGCCGGGAATGAGGAAAAGAGGAAAGACATTGGACACTTCAGGGGGGCCGGGACAAGCATACCGATGGCAAGACAACTCCGCCCGGCCCCGGTGAGAGTCATTCATGCCATAGGTCTTGCCAACGTACAGTCGCATATGCCATGGCGATGGGCGCCAAGTATGTTGACATATGCCTTACGCGAAACGCGCAAGCGGCTACTCCCCTAAGGAAGCCTTGATTCTACTGCAAGGTCCTGTCGACTGTAAATAGTTGCCTGCTATTAGCTGTCAGCTGTCGTCGCCCCAATCGCGCCTGCCGCCGAACCAGTCGCTGAGGAAGTCAAGGAAGGCGCTGACCTTGGCCGACAGGTTCATGCGCTCCGGATACACCGCATAGATATCGGCCGGCGGCAAGTTCCAGTCTTGCAGCACCTGTACCAGGCGGCCGTCGCGCAGGTGGACGTTGACGTCCCACTCGGAGCGCATCAGCACGCCGAATCCGGCCAGCGCCCACAGCAGCGCGGTTTCGCCGTCGTTCGTGCTGAGGACGCCGCGCACCTTGACGGTCTCGCGCTTGGCGCCGTGGCCCAGGTGCCAGGTGCCGTAGGCCGATTCGTTTTCGCGCAGCACGATGCACTGGTGCTTTTGCAAATCATGCGGCACGACCGGCGTCCCGGCCCGTTTCAGGTAATCCGGCGCCGCGCACAGCAGGCGCTTGTTGGCGGCGATCTGCCGCGCCACCATGCGCGAATCGGGTACCGTGCCGAACCAGATGCCGACGTCGAAAGCCTTGTCTGCCAGGTTGATGACGCGGTCCGTCAATTCCAGCTGCACTTCGATCTGCGGATAACGGCGGGCGAATTCGATGATGGCCGGGGCGATATGGCGGCGGCCGAAACCGAAGGTGGTGTTTACCCGCAGCAGTCCCTGCGGCACGGCGCGGCTGCTGGACACGGCCCGTTCCAGCTCTTGCAGATCGGCCAGCAGGCGCGAGCCGGCGGCCAGGTAGACCTCGCCTTCGTGGGTCACGCTGAGGCGCCGCGTGGTGCGGTTCAGCAGGCGCACGCCGAGGCGTTTTTCCAGTTGCGACAGGCGGGCGCTGATGGCCGGCGGCGTCACGCCGATTTCGCGCGCCAGCGAAGCCAGGCTGCCCTGTTTCACCAGCTGGACAAAGAAGTCAAGGTCGGAAATCGCATCCATTGCTAAGCCCAACTTAATAATAAGTGAAACGAGATTGTATTATGAACTTGCTGCAACAGGATAAACTTTCGTTTTGTTGTTTCCAAGCTGGAGCAGGCATGACCCAAACCCTCTATCAAAAGCTGGTCGCGTCCCATACGGTGCTGCGCCTGGATGCGCAGACCGTGCTGCTGTACGCCGACTTGCACATCATGAATGAATACACCAGTCCGCAAGCCTTCGCCGGCTTGAAGCAGCACGGCCGCGGCGTCGCCGCGCCGTCGCAGCAGATGGCGGTGGTCGACCACATCATCCCGACCCATCCGGTGAGTTTCCGCATCATCCAGGATGTGCCGTCGGCATTGCAGGCAAGCAATCTGGCGGCGAATTGCCGCGAGCACGGCATCGCCCTGTTCGACACCAACGATACGCTGCAGGGTATCGAGCACGTCATCGCGCCCGAGCACGGCATGATCCGTCCCGGCATGGTGGTGCTGTGCGGCGACAGCCACACCACCACCTACGGCGCCCTGGGCGCCCTGGGTTTCGGCATCGGCACGTCGGAAGTCGAGCATGTGCTGGCGACCCAGACCCTGGTCTACCGCGTGGCGCAAGACATGCGCATCAGCGTGGATGGCTTGCTGCCGCCAGGCACGACGTCGAAAGACTTGATCATGTATATCATCAGCCGCATCGGCGCCCAGGGGGCACGCGGTTATGCGGTCGAGTTCGGCGGCAGCGCCATCGCCGCCCTGTCGGTCGAGGCGCGCATGACCTTGTGCAATATGGCGGTCGAGGCCGGCGCCCGCGGCGCCCTGATCGCGCCCGACCAAAAGACCATAGACTACGTGCTGGCGCGCGCCCCCGACATTCAGGGCGAACTGCGCGGCGCCGCGCTGGCCGACTGGGCCGGCCTGCATAGCGATGCCGGCGCGGCATTCGACGCCGAGCACCGCTTCGACGCCGCCGACGTCGCTCCCTTTGTCACCTGGGGCACCAGCCCGGACCAGGCCGTGCCCATCAACGGCAAAGTGCCGACGGCGCAGTCGCAAGCCGACGACACCGCCCGCGCCGCCCTTGAACAGGCGCTGCGCTACACCGGCCTGGCCAGCGGCACGGCGATGCAAGGCATTGCCGTGCAGCGCGTCTTCATCGGTTCCTGCACCAATGCGCGCATCGAAGACTTGCGCCTGGTCGCAGACCTGGTGCGCGGCCGCAAGGTGGCGTCGTCGGTGCGGGCCATGGTCGTGCCGGGCTCGGGCGCGGTGCGCCGCCAGGCCGAGGAAGAGGGCATCGCCGCCGTGCTGGTCGACAGCGGCTTCGAGTGGCGCCAACCGGGTTGCTCGATGTGCCTGGCGATGAACGACGACGTGCTGGAACCGGGCGAACGCTGCGCCTCGACCACCAACCGCAATTTCGAAGGCCGCCAGGGCCGCGGCGGCATCACTCACCTGATGAGCCCAGCCATGGCCGCCGCCGCCGCCATCACCGGCTATATCACCGACGTACGACTATTGGGAGCCCAGCATGGCCGATAACAACGATAACAAATTCATCGAAGGCGTCGCCGCGCCGCTGCCGATCGCCAACCTGGACACCGACCAGATCATGCCCAAGCAATTCCTCAAGCGCATAGACAAGGCCGGCCTGGCCGAAGGCTTGCTGTACGACTTGCGCTTCGACGCGCAGGGCCGGGCGCGGCCTGGTTGCGTGCTGAACCAGCCGGCCTACGCCGGCACTTCGCTACTGATCGGGGCAGCCAATTTCGGCTGCGGATCGAGCCGCGAACACGCGGTCTGGGGGTTGCAGCAATACGGCATCAAGGCGGTCATCGCCCCGAGTTTCGGCGAAATCTTTTACGGCAATGCGATGAATAACCAGCTGCTGCTGGTTGTACTCGACGCAGCCGACGTGCAGCGCTTCATGGCCGACGCCGCCGATCCGGACAACAACCGCATCGCCATCGACATAGCGACCATGACGGTGCGCAGCCCGCGTCACCAGGCCGGCTTCACGCTGAGCGAGCGCCAGCGCCGCATGTTCCTCGAGGGACTGGACGTGATCGGCGCCACGCTGGCGAACCGGGCCGAGATCGATGCCTACACGGCGGCCCACTGGCAAAAGCGGCCGTGGCTGAAAGGCGTGGCGCAACTGACGCGCGAACGTCTGGGCCACACCGGCTGAACGCCGGCGCCATGCAACCCCCCGGCGCCATGCAAGCGGCGACACAGCCGCGGCGCCAGACCAGCAGCACCAGCGCATCACGCCAATATGGAGACACTGATGAAAATGGACGCCCCGGCCTTCGCCGCACCACCTATTCCTACCAGGAGTGGCTTCGCCGCCCAATGTCGGCATGCCAAAGTCGGCCCCTTGCCCCTGCCCTTGTATGTGGCCATTGCGCTGCTGACCCTGGCCGCCGCCTACACAAAACGCTTGCCGAACGATATGATCGGCGGCTTCGCGGTGCTGATGCTGATGGGTTTCCTGCTGGGCGAACTGGGCGCCCGCCTGCCGCTGTTGCGGCATATCGGCGGCACCGCCATCCTGTGCCTGTTCCTGCCGTCGGCGCTGGTCGGCTACAAGCTGATGCAGCCGGAAATGCTGAAGGCCATCAGCACGACGATGAAAACGGCCAATCTGCAATACCTGTACATCGCCTGCCTGGTGGCTGGCAGCATTCTCGGCATGAACCGGCGCATCCTGATCCAGGGTTTCTTGCGCATGTTCATTCCGCTGCTGGTCGGCACGGCCGGCGCGGTCGCCGGCGGCTGCGCGATGGGATGCCTGTTCGGTTACGCGCCCGGCTACACCTTTTTCTACATCGTCATGCCCATCCTCGGCGGCGGCATCGGCGAAGGCATCTTGCCGCTGTCGATCGCTTACGGCGACATCCTCGGCAAGCCGCAGGCCGAGCTGGTGGCGCTGCTGGTGCCGGCCGCCCTGCTCGGCAACGTGGTGGCCATCCTGCTGTGCGGCGTGCTGAAATGGCTGGGCGAAAAACGTCCGCACTGGAATGGCAACGGCAGCCTGATCAAGAGCGGCGCCGACCGCGAGTTGCTCAAGGCGCAAGAAGCCGACGCGCCGCTCGAACTCGGCCTGATGGGCGCCGGGCTGATGATCGCCTGCGCCTTTTTCATCCTCGGTACCTTGCTGGCGCCGCTGATCGGCATTCCCGGGCCCATCATCATGATCGTCGGCGCCGCGCTGCTGAAAGTGGCACGGGTGATTCCGGCACGCATGGAGCTGGGCGCCTACCAAATGTATAAATTCATGTCGGCCAACCTGACTTTCGCCATCCTGGTCGGCCTGGGCGCGCTGTTCGTGCCGTGGAATGAACTGGTCAAGGCTTTCAGCCCCGGCTACCTGGCCGTCTGCGCCGCCACGGTGACGGCCATGGTCGTTTCCGGTTTTTGCGTCGGCGCGCGGATGAAGATGTATCCGGTCGAGGCGGCCATCGTGACGGCTTGCCACAGCGGCCTGGGCGGCACCGGCGACGTCGCCATCCTGAACGCCTCCAATCGCATGGGCTTGATGCCCTTCGCGCAGATTTCCACCCGCATCGGCGGCGCTGCGATGATCGTGCTGGCCTCCATCCTGATGAAATTTTTTCACTAGCGGCGCGCGCCGCACGGTAGCGTCGGCGAAACCAGTCGAGCCTGTTTCTGTCATAATGTGATGTACTCCGGAAAGTCCGGATATTTCTCCAGACAGCGCCCATGATGAAACTCCTTTCCCGCCGCTTCGCGTGGCGGCCCAACCCGGTTGGCCGGGCCGAGCGGCTGCGCGCCGCCGCCGGCGCCTTTTGCGGCTTGCTGCTGACCGCCCTGGTCACCCGGCTGGCCGGTCCCGGCCACGGCGCCGCCTACCTGATCGCGCCGATGGGCGCTTCCTCGGTACTGCTGTTTTGCGTGCCGGCCAGTCCGCTGGCCCAGCCCTGGTCCGTGATCGGCGGCAATACCATCGCCGGCCTGACCGGCATGACTTGCGTCCTGCTGCTGGGTCAGCTATTGCCGCTGGCGGCCCTGGCCGCGCTGGCCGGCTGCCTGGCGATCGCCCTCATGTCCACCCTGCGCTGCCTGCATCCGCCCAGCGGCGCGGTGGCCCTGACCGTGGTGCTGGGCGGGCCGGCCGTGCATGCCGCCGGCTATTCCTTCGTGCTGGCGCCGGTGGCGCTGAACTCCGTGCTGCTGGTGGCCGCGGCCGTCGTCTACAATAACCTGACCGGCCGGCGCTATCCGCACCGGCAGCAAGCGGCGCATCCGAATCCGCACGCGAGCAGGGACGCGCTGCCCGCCGATCGCCTGGGTTTCAAGCCGGAAGACCTGGACGCCGTGCTGCGCCGCTATAACCAGGTGCTCGACATCAGCCGCGACGACCTCGAAGCGATCTTCAAGCAGACCGAGATGCAGGCGTATGCGCGGCGTTTCGGCATCATCACTTGCGCCGACATCATGTCGAAGGATGTATTGACGGCCGAATTCGGCACTGAATTGCCGCTGGCCTGGCGCCAGATGCAGGAACACCGTTTCAGCGCGATGCCGGTGCTGAACCGGACCCGGCGCGTGATCGGCATCGTCACCCAGAACGATTTCCTCAAACACAGCGGGCTCGACGACTACGCCGCCATCGGCCGGCGCCTGCGCCATTTCCTGCGCCCCAGCGGCAACAGCCATTCCGAAAAGGCCGAGGTGGTCGGGCAAATCATGACGGCCCATCCCAGCACGGCCAGGGCCGGCGCGCCGATCACCGAACTGGTGCCGCTGATGGCCGATGCGGAGCAGCACCATGTGCTGGTGGTCGACGAGGATGGCCGCTTCGCCGGCATCGTCACCCAGTCCGGCCTGGTGGCGGCGCTGTACGAAAGCCGCTTCACGGAAACGCAGGAAACGCAAGAAACGGCGTCGGCGGCGGTCTGAAAAATCGGCGCGGCAGGCGATGAAAAAACGCAAATACATCATAGCGTGATATATTCGCGTTTTCCGCACTGCATTGGTCCTGTTCATGAAGCAAGAAAAACCTCAGCCGAAATCCGCCAGGCCGGCGACGCTGCTCAAGGCCGACTTTGAAACCCTGTCCGAATTTCGCTATCAGATGCGGCGCTTCCTGCGTTTTTCCGAAAATGCGGCGAATGCGCAAGGTATCACGCCGCTGCAATATCTATTGCTCCTGCATATAAAGGGTTTTCCGGGGCGCGAATGGGCCAGCGTCGGCGAGTTGGCCGAGCGCCTGCAAGCCCAGCCGCACGGCGTGGTGGCCCTGGTCACGCGCTGCGAATCGGCCGGACTGGTGCAGCGTCGCGCCAGCAATAGCGACCGGCGCCAGGTCGAGGTGCATCTGCTGGAAGCGGGCGAAAGCGTGCTGCATCACCTGGCCGAATTGCACCGCGCCGAGCTGACCTCGCTGGACGGCGTCTTCGCCGTGCCGGCCATCAAATACTAGGAGCCGGCCATGGATGGAACGCGACGCGATTTCGCCGGCGACCTGCGGCTGCGGCTGGTCGCCGCGGGCGCCCTGGCCGGCTTGCTCAGCACCTTCACCGCCTGGTTGCTGCTGCACCTGATCCGCTTTTTCACCAATCTGTTTTTCTTCCAGATCCTGTCCGACAGCCCCAGTTCGCCGGCAAGCAATACGCTCGCTTACTGGGTCGTCGCGGTGCCGGTGCTGGGCGGCCTGGCCGTCGGCCTGATCGCCCGCTTCGGCTCGGACAAGATCCGCGGCCACGGCATTCCCGAGGCGATCGAAGCCATCCTCTTCGGTAAAAGCAGCATGTCGCCCAAGGTCGCCTTGCTGAAACCGCTCGCCTCCGCCATCGCCGTCGGCAGCGGCGGTCCGTTTGGCGCGGAAGGGCCGATCATCATGACCGGCGGAGCCTTCGGTTCGCTCATCGCGCAGTTCTTTCATCTCACCAGCTCGGAGCGGAAGACGCTGCTGGTGGCCGGCGCCGCCGCCGGCATGACGGCCATCTTCGGCACACCGCTCGCGGCGCTATTGCTGGCGGTCGAATTGCTGCTGTTCGAGTTGCGTCCGCGCAGCCTGCTGCCGGTCGCCGCTGCCTGCGCCGTCGCCGGTTTCGTCCGCGCGCTGATCTTTGAGCCGGCACCGCTGTTCCCGCTGCATACCATGACGCCGGGGCCGCTGGCGCTACTCTCCTGCCTGGCCGCCGGCATTGCCGCCGGCGCCCTGTCCTGGCTGCTGTCGAGCGCGCTGTACCGGGTCGAGGATGGCTTCGGCAAGTTGCCGCTGCACTGGATGTGGTGGCCGGCCTTGGGCGGGCTGGCGGTCGGTATCGGCGGTTATCTCGAACCGCGCGCGCTGGGCGTCGGCACCGATGTCATCGGCGACTTGCTGAATAACCGGCTGGCGCTGCAATTCATGCTTGGCCTGTTGTTGTGCAAGGCCGTGATGTGGGTCATCGCGCTCGGCTCCGGCACCTCCGGCGGCGTGCTGGCGCCACTGCTGATGCTGGGCGCCGGCCTGGGCGCCCTGTTGGGACCGTATCTGCCGGGCGGCGAGCCGGCGCTGTGGCCCCTGGTCTTCATGGCGGCGACCCTGGCCGGCCTGATGGGGGCGCCGCTGACGGCGGTGATATTCGCGCTGGAACTGACGCATGACATGAATGCGCTGCTGCCGCTGTTGGCGGCAGCCACGGCGTCCTATGGTTTTACCGTGCTGACGATGCGGCGCTCCATCCTGACCGAGAAAATCGCCAGGCGCGGTTACCACATCTACCGCGAATACGGGGTCGACCCGCTGGAACGCCATGCGGCCGGCGAATTGATGACGCGGACGGTCGACAGCATCGATGCCGGGATGAGCGTGGCCGAGGCGCTGGCCAGCCGTTTTGGCGCGGCGCAAGCCTACCGCGCCTATCCTGTGCTGCGCGACGGCGCCGTGGTGGGCATGGCCGAGCGCGCGGCGCTGGTCCAGGCCGCGCAGCGCGATGGCGCTATTCGCGTCGGCGCGCTGTTCGGCAGCGCACCCTTGTTTGCCCTGCCCGGCGAAACGGCGCGCGCCGTGGCGGCCCGGCTGGCGGCGAACGGCATGGCGCGCTTGCCGGTGGTGGCCGACGGCGCGTCGCGGCGCCTGGTCGGCATCATCAGCCGCAGCGATTTGATCAAGCCTTCGCTGGGCGTATTCAATGAAGAGGAAAAGCGCGAGCGCCTGCGCCACGCGCCGTTTTTCGCGCCGGCGCCCAGGCCGGAAGACTGAGGCCCAAGGGCTTGCCCTTATCGGCCTTCAGGCCGGCAAGCCGTGTGAAATCAGTTCCAGCGGCAGCGCCGTGGTCGACTTGATCTGCTCCATGGAAAACGCCGATGACACGCCGACCAGTTGCACCGCCTTGATCAGCTTCTTGTAAAAGCGGTCGTAGCCGCCGATATCGGTGGTCACCACTTTCAACAGGTAATCGACGTCGCCGCTCATGCGGTGGAATTCCTGCACTTCCGGCAAGGCCATCACGGCGGCGGCGAAGCGCGCCAGCCATTTCTCGTCGTGCTGGCCGGTGCGCACGCTGACGAACACCGTCACCGGCAAGCCGACTTTCTGGCGGTCGACGATCGCCACCCGGCCCTGGATATAGCCTTCCTCTTCCAGCCGCTTGACGCGCTTCCAGCACGGCGTGCCGGATAGCCCGACCCGTTCGCCCAGGCTGGCGATCGACAGCGTGCCGTCCGCCTGCAGCGCCGCCAGGATGGCGCAGTCGAACTTATCGAGAGAGTTCATATCGGAATCGGCCAATAAAGAGCATGTTCATGCTCTATTTTACCTGAATGAAAGAGTTTTTTGGCATATGTTTGCGCCGGGAAGCCGGTAAAGTAGTTGTTTCGCCTCCTTACGCCGGACTCCGCCATGACGACTGAAATCTACCTCGACAGCAACGCCACCACCGCCGTGCTTCCCGCCGCCATCCATGCCGCGGCGCAGGCGATGGGGCAGGGCTTCGGCAATCCCAGCAGCAGCCACGCCACCGGCCTGAAGGCGAAGGCCATGATGCAGGCGGTGCGCCAACGCGCCAAGCGCCTGCTGGGCGTGGGCGAAGGCCGCCTGCTGTTCAACAGCGGCGCCACCGAAGGCATCCAGACCGCCATGCTGTCGGCCCTGTGCGCGCTGCGCGAGCGCCAGGCCGCCGGCGAGACGATAGGCCGCTGGCTGGTCTATGGCGCCACCGAGCACAAGGCCGTACCGGAAAGCCTGGCCCATTGGAACCGCTTGCTGGGCTTGCACCTGGAATTGAAACAGCTGGCGGTCGACGGCGACGGCCGCCATCGCCTGGCCAGCCTGCGCCAGCTGGCGCCCGAGGCGGCGCTGGTGTGCACGATGGCGGCGAATAACGAGACCGGCGTCATCTCCGACCTGGCCGGCATCGAACAAGTATTGCAGGCGAGCGCCAGCCGGGCTTACTGGCTGGTCGATTGCGTCCAGGCGCTGGGCAAGCTGGACCTGGACCTGGCGGCCACGCGCATCGATTACGCGCCGTTTTCCGGCCACAAGCTGTATGCGCCGAAAGGCATCGGCATGCTTTACGTGCGCGCCGGCGCGCCGTTCACGCCGCTGATGATGGGCGGCGGCCAGGAAGAGGGCTGGCGCTCCGGCACCGAAAACATGGCCGGCATCGCCGCCCTCGGCGCGGTGCTCGCCGCGTTGGAGGAGGGCGGCACCTTCCGCAGCCACGCCGCGCTGGCCGCTGACCGCGAGCGCCTGGCGGCCAGCCTGCGCAGCGCGCTGCCGGGCGTCGTCTTCAACGCCGCGTTCGCCGGCAGCCTGCCGACGACGTTGAATTTTTCCGTGCCCGGCATCGCCAGCAAGGAATTGCTCGACCTGTTCGACGCCGCCGGCTTGCGCGTCAGTTCCGGCAGCGCCTGTTCCGCCGCCAAGGCCGCGCCCAGTTATGTGCTGGAAGCGATGCAATTGCCGCCATGGCGCAGCAGCTCGGCAATCCGCATGTCGTTCGGGCCGCTGACCGACGAGAACGCCATTGCCGCCGCCTGCACCCGCATCGAGCGCTGCGGCGCGGCCTTGCGCAGCAGTTGCCTGATTCCTTCAGAACTGGCGCCGCTGGCGCACGACGGCCTGATCCAATTGGACGCCGACGGCGCCCGCACCTGGTTGGTGGCGGACGCGGCCAGCCGCAGCTGCGTCATCATCGACCCGCTGGCGCCGCTGGCCGAGCGCCTGGCCGCCTATGTGCGCTGCCAGGATTATCAGGTGCGCGCCATCTTGCACACTTCCTTGCCGCAAGACGGCGGCGCCGCCCGCCACGCTTTGCTGCAGGCGCTGGACGGCCGCGGCGAGCAGGCCGCCAGCGGCGACCCGCTGGGCTGGCCGGCGGTGCGCTGCAGCACCGCGCTGGGCAATGGCGTCCAAGCCGCCACCTTGCTGCTCGGACAGCAGACGCTGGCGCGCGCGCCGCACGGTTCGGCGCAGTCGCTGTATTTGCTGGGGACGGCCGGCACGGCCACGGACGGCAGGGACGGCCGGCCGGCGCCGCGCTTTGCCTTCATCGGCGCGCTCTTGCCGGGTGCGCTGGAGAGCGGCCTGGTAGGCGAGCACACGCTGCTGTGTTCCGGCAGCGACCAGGAGGAGCGTTTTTGCACCACCCTGCGTGCCGAGCGGGAGGCGTGCCCGCCTATCGCCGACAGCGCCATGCAACTCGAGGCCTCGGCATTGGAACCATTCCTGCGCAGCCATCCGGACGCCATCCTGGTCGACGTCCGCGAAGCCTACGAACACGCGGCCGGCTGGGCGCCTGCGCCGGCCGGCAAGGCGGCCCGCAGCGTGCCGCTGAGCCGGCTGGCCGCCCAGCTCGAACACTGGCTGGCCGAAGAACAGGCGCCACTGGTGTTCTTTTGCCGCAGCGGCAAGCGCAGCAGCTTGGCGTCGGCTTGTCTGCGCCGCCTGGGCTACCAGCAAGCCTGGCATCTCGCCGGCGGCATGGCGCTCGGCGACGCCGTGCTGGCCCCGCTGGCCCTGGCGGCTTGAGGATGCCTGCGCTCGGGGAGCGGCGCCGACGTTTCCCGACGGCAGATTCCCTCTGAAATAACTTTCCTCCAGTAATAATTCCCGCGTCATCCCAGGCCGTTTATTCCTTGCGGCGCCTGCAATATCCCCCCACTGTTCGATAGCGCACAGTCAGTCATCCATTGCCGCTTTAGGATGCTTCGATGCACTCCACTCCATCCCTAGATTCGCCGCGCGCCCTGGCGCGTGACGGCGGACGCCAGCGTCCATGACGCGCATACAGCGAGGTCCAAATTGAAAGAGTACGCAACGATATTGGCAGACACCCTGGGGGGCTGGAAAGAGTCGCTTTACGGCAGTGTCCAGGCGGAAGAAAAGGCCGGGAACGATCTGCCTCTGCGTTCGGAATTGTTCAGTGCCATGCAGATGGCGGCCCACGGCAAGACCCTGGCCGCCAGCCACCACCTGGGGCGGCAGGGCGGCAGCGACCGTTTGCTGGCGCGCCTGGCCGATAACGCCAGCCTGATTTCCGCCACCTGCAACCAGCTCACCAACGCCGTCAAGTCCGGGCGCCAGATCACGCCGGCGTCGGAGTGGCTGCTGGATAATTTTTACCTGATCGAAGAACAGATCCGCACCGCCAAGCGGCACTTGCCCAAGGATTACAGCAAGCAATTGCCGCGCCTGGGCAAGGGTGAATACGCCGGCAGCCCGCGCGTGTATCAAATCGCGCTGGAAATCATTGCGCATGGCGACGGCCGGGTCGATCCGGAAAGCCTGGTGCGCTTCGTCGAGGCTTACCAGGAAGTGGCGACCTTGAAGCTGGGCGAACTGTGGGCCATTCCCATCATGCTGCGCCTGGCGCTGATCGAAAATCTGCGCCGCGTGTCGGCGCGCATCATCGTGCATCGCATCGGCCGGGACATCGCGGATTTCTGGGCCGGCCAGATGATGGAAACGGCGCAGAAGGATCCC
>DASYLQ010000375.1:0-16298 GCA_036009485.1 Janthinobacterium sp. | reverse complement strand
GAAATCGGGTAATTGGCCAGGCGGTCGGCGTAGAAATCGGCCTTGGCGGCATCGTCCTGGCGCGCGGCGTCGCGCAGCAGCAGGAAGGCGTCGTCCTCGCCGCGGCTGTCGGCGGCGATGCCGGCCCCGGCGTCGTCGGCCAGCGCCAGCGAAGACAGCGCGCAAGCCAGAATGACGGTGGCGCCGGCGATCCATTTAGACGGGGAAATCAATGTACGACTCTCAATTCAAACTTGATACTGACACCAGGGGCGGAACATGCACAGCAGTTCTACAAGAATAACACGCGATACCGGCGCATCGCCAGCCCAAACGGCGAACCCGAAAACCCTGTTGCGCAAAGCACTGCTGAGCCGGCGCCGGGGCCTGGACCAGGCTGCGCGCACGGGCTGGGACGGCGCCATCGGCGCGCGCATCCTGGCCTGGTGCGAGCAGCGCGCCGTGCCGGCGCTGGGGGTGTACTGGGCGCTGCAGGGCGAGCCGGAACTGGGCGCCGCCTATGCCGAACTGGCGCGGCGCGGAGTGCGCCTGCTGTTGCCGGTAGTGGTGGAAAAAGACGCGCCGCTGCGGTTTGCCGCCTGGACGCCGGGCGAGGCCATGCTGAAGGATGGCATGGGGGTCGCGGTGCCGGCGCAACGACGGCTGGAAGCGACGCCGCCAGCGCTGCTGGTGCCTTGCCTGGGATTTAATGCGGCGCGCCTGCGCCTTGGTTATGGCGGCGGCTTTTACGACCGCACGCTGGCGCAGGCGCCGCGTCCGGCCACCCTGGGCATCGCCTACGCCTGCATGGCGGCCGAGTTCGACGGCGACGCCCACGATATTGCGCTCGACAATATCGCGACGGAGAGCGACCTTATTTAACCGGCGATCCGGTCAAACGCTGCCACAACGCCGTGGTGGCGGCGGCCTGGTTCATGCTGTAGAAATGCAGCCCGGGTGCGCCGCCGGCCAGCAGGCGCTCGCACAATTGCGTGACGACGTCGAGGCCGAAAGCCTTGATGGAAGCGCCGTCGTCGCCGAAGCTGGCCAGTTTCAGGCGCACCCAGCGCGGGATCTCGGCGCCGCACATGTCGGAAAAACGCATCAATTGCGTGTAATTGGTGATGGGCATGATGCCGGCGACGACGGGCACATCCAGGCCCAGCTTGCGGGTCTGGTCGATGAACTGGAAATACGCGTCGGCGTTATAAAAATACTGGGTGATCGCGGCATTCGCGCCGGCCTGGACCTTGCGCGCGAAGTTTTGCAAGTCATCCTGGGGCGAACGGGCTTGCGGGTGCACTTCCGGATACGCCGCCACTTCGATATGGAACCAGTCGCCCGTTTCGGCGCGGATAAATTCGACCAGCTCGTTGGCATAGCGGAATTCGCCGGACGCCCCGTAACCGCTGGGCAAATCGCCGCGCAGGGCGACCAGGCGCTTGATGCCGTGCGACTTGAATTCGTCCAGGATGGCGCGGATCGATTCGCGCGAACCGCCGATGCAAGACAGGTGCGGCGCCGCCTGCTCGCCGGCGGCGAGGATTTCCAGCACCGTATCGAGGGTGCCGCGCTGGGTGCTGCCGCCGGCGCCGAAAGTGACCGAGAAATATTTCGGATGCAATTCCGACAGTTTTTGCCGCGTGATACGCAGCTTTTCCGCGCCTTCCGGCGTTTTCGGCGGGAAGAATTCGATACTGAAATTATGAGTTTCCATCGGCATTTTTAATAAGTAAGGTGGACAGGGCCCAGGAAATCACGCTGTACAGCAAGGCGCCGAAGATGGCGGACCAGAAGCTGGCGACATGAAAACCCTCGACCAGTTGCGCCACCAGCCAGAACATGAAACCGTTGATGACGAAGATGAACAGGCCCAGCGACAGGAAAGTCACGGGCAAGGTCAGTAGCAGCAATACCGGCCGGATCAGCGTGTTCACCAGGCCCAGCAGCAAGGCCGCCACCAGGGCGGCGCCTATGCCGGTGACGCTCACGGAATGGATCAGGTAGGGCACGGCAAACAAGGCTGCCGCATTGATAAACCAGGTCAGGATCAAGCGCATGTGGTGTCGGCCCGCAGCGGGCGAGAACGCGGCAGCCGGCAAGATGCAAGCCGGTTGCCGCGAATTGCCGCATTTTAAAGATTAATAACGATAGTGCTCGGGCTTGTACGGACCCTGCCGCTGCACGCCGATGTAGGCGGCTTGTTCAGGCGTCAGTTCGGTCAGCTGCGCATTCAGTTTCTTCAACTGCAGGCGGGCGACTTTTTCATCGAGGTGCTTCGGCAAGGTGTAGACGCCGACCGGATACCTGGCCGTATTCGCGTACAGCTCGATCTGGGCGATGGTCTGGTTGGCGAACGAGGAACTCATCACATACGATGGGTGGCCCGTGCCGCAACCGAGGTTGACCAGGCGGCCTTCGGCCAGCAGGATGATGCGGCGACCCGATGGGAAGATGATGTGGTCGACTTGCGGCTTGATGTTTTCCCACTCATATTGCTTGAGCGACGCGACGTCGATTTCATTGTCGAAGTGGCCGATGTTGCAAACGATGGCCTGGTCCTTCATGCGGATCAGGTGCTCGTGGGTCAGGATATGGTAGTTGCCGGTGCACGTGACGAAGATGTCGCCATGTTCGGCGGCGTAATCCATGGTGACGACGCGGTAGCCTTCCATCGCCGCCTGCAGTGCGCAGATCGGATCGATCTCGGTAACCCAGACTTGCGCCGACAGCGCGCGCATCGCCTGCGCCGACCCCTTGCCGACGTCGCCATAACCGGCGATCACGGCGATTTTGCCGGCGATCATCACATCGGTGGCGCGCTTGATGCCGTCGACCAGCGATTCGCGGCAACCGTACAGGTTGTCGAATTTCGATTTGGTCACGGAATCGTTGACGTTAATCGCCGGGAAAGCCAGCTTGCCTTCCTTGTGCATCTGGTACAGGCGGTGCACGCCGGTGGTGGTCTCTTCAGTCACGCCGAGGATGTGCGGCAGGCGCTTCGAATACCAGCCCGGATGGCTGGCCAGGCGCTTCTTGATCGAGTTGTACAGGCAGATTTCTTCTTCCGACGTAGGATTGTCCAGCACCGACGCGTCTTTCTCGGCGCGCACGCCCAGGTGCAGCAGCAAGGTGGCGTCGCCGCCGTCATCCAGGATCATATTGGAATAGACGGGAGCGCCATTCGCGTCCGGCCATTCAAAAATGCGATGGGTAAATTCCCAGTAATCGTCCAGCGATTCGCCCTTGAAGGCGAACACCGGCGTGCCGGCGGCGGCGATGGCGGCGGCGGCGTGGTCCTGGGTCGAATAGATATTGCAGGAAGCCCAGCGCACTTGCGCGCCGAGCGCTTCCAGGGTCTGGATCAGCACGGCGGTCTGGATCGTCATGTGGATCGAGCCGGTGATGCGCGCGCCCTTCAGCGGCTGGCTGGCGGCGAATTCCTCGCGGATGGCCATCAGGCCGGGCATTTCCGTTTCGGCGATCTTGATTTCTTTGTTGCCCCATGCAGCCAGGCTGATGTCGGCGACGGAGTAGTCCTGCTGGTCTTTGAGTACGGCGTTCATCACGCCCTCCTTTCTTTAGAAAAAAGTAACGTGAGCGCGGTTGCGGTGAAAACCCGAGCCTGGCGAATAGGGATATTCGTCGCAACGCTCCTCGGGTCTTGTAGTGTAGCATCGACGCCAAGGCGGCGCCAGCCGAATTTGCCGCCGGACTGGCCCGCCTATCCCTTCATCGGCTTATTTCAAGCCGGCCGCCTCGCGCAGCGCGGCGACCTTGTCGGTGCGCTCCCAGGTGAATTCCGGCTCTTCGCGGCCGAAATGGCCATACGCGGCGGTCTTCTTGTAGATGGGGCGCAGCAGGTCGAGCATTTGCACGATGCCTTTCGGACGCAGGTCGAAATGCTCCGTGACCAGCTGGGCGATGCGGTCGTCGGAAATCACGCCGGTGCCTTCGGTGTAGACGGTGATGTTGATCGGTTTCGCCACGCCGATGGCGTAGCTGACCTGCACCTGGCACTGGCGCGCCAGGCCGGCGGCGACGACGTTTTTCGCCACATAGCGGGCGGCGTAGGCGGCCGAACGGTCGACTTTGGACGGATCCTTGCCGGAGAATGCGCCGCCGCCGTGGGGGCTGGCGCCGCCGTAGGTGTCGACGATGATCTTGCGTCCAGTCAGGCCGCAATCGCCTTGCGGACCGCCGATGACGAAGCGGCCGGTCGGATTGACCAGGTAACGCGTCTCTTGCAGCCATTCGCGCGGCAAGACTTGCTTGATGATTTCTTCGATCACCGCTTCCTCGATCTGCTTGTGGCTGATTTCCGGCGCATGCTGGGTCGACAGCACGACGGTGTCGACCGATATCGGACGACCGTTTACATAACGCAAGGTGACTTGCGACTTGGCGTCCGGACGCAGCCACGGCAGGCGGCCATCCTTGCGCAGCTGCGACTGGCGCTCGACCAGGCGGTGGGCGTAGTGGATCGCGGCCGGCATCAGTTCCGGCGTTTCGTCGCAGGCGTAGCCGAACATCAGGCCCTGGTCGCCGGCGCCCTGGTCGAGATCGAGGCCGGCGCCTTCGTTGACGCCCTGGGCGATGTCGGGCGATTGCTTGTCATAGCAGACCATGACGGCGCAACCGCGGTAATCGATGCCGAAATCGGTATTGTCATAGCCGATGCGCTTGATGGTTTCGCGCGCGACCTGAATATAATCGACGTTGGCGTGGGTAGTGATTTCACCGGCCAGCACGACCAGGCCGGTATTGCACAAGGTTTCGGCGGCGACGCGGGCTTTGGGATCCTGCGCCAGGATGGCGTCGAGGATGGCGTCGGAAATCTGGTCGGCGACCTTGTCGGGATGGCCTTCCGAAACGGATTCGGACGTAAAGAGATAATCATTTGTAGACATCGCAGCTCCTGTTAACTGGTTGAATGTTCTGTCGCAGTAAACGGGCTCTGCGACGCTTTAGCGATATTTATATTCCGCTTCGCAAGTTGTCTGTTAACTCAGCGGGTGGTGCGCGTGTTATTTTACGCTTCTTAAAAATTTTTGGCTAAGCAAGTGCCAATAGTTGAACTCGATCATACCCATGTTAGTTTCGCTTTTTCGCTTTTTATCCGCTTTTCCCTTGCCATTCCTGCACGGAGCAGGCTCCGCGCTGGGCTGGGCGGTATATTTGTTGTCTCCGTCTTATCGCCGGCGCATGCGCGAGAATATGGCCCGCGCGGGGTTTTCGCAACACTTGTCGTCGGCAATTGCCGAATCCGGCAAAAGCATACTGGAATTGGCCTTTATCTGGTGCGCGCCGGCCGAACGCGTGGCGCGCCACGCCACCCTCGACAATTGGGAACTGGTGCAGGCGGCGCTGGAACGCGGCCGCGGCATTGTGTTCCTGACGCCGCACCTGGGCTGCTTTGAAATCGTCGCCCAGCAAATCGCGCTGCGCACGCCGCTGACGGTGATGTACCGGCCGCCGCGCAAGGCCGCGCTGAAACCGCTGATCGAAGGCGCGCGCGCGCGCGAAAACCTGATGCTGGCGCCGGCGAATATATCGGGCGTGCGGATTTTCGCCAAATGCCTGAAAAAAGGCCAGCCGATCGGCTTGCTGCCGGACCAGGTGCCGCAGGAAGGCGAAGGCGTCTGGGCCGACTTCTTCGGCCGCAGCGCCTATACCATGACCTTGCCGGCGAAACTGGCGCTGATGGGCGACGCCCAGGTCATCGTCACCTATGCCGAGCGTTTGCCGCGGGGCAAAGGCTATATCGTCCACTTCGTGCCCTTCGATACAGCCACGCTGGGGCAGACGGCGGCGCAACAGGCGTTGGCGATCAATGCCGCGATGGAGCGGCTGATCGCCCGCAGCCCGTCACAATATTTCTGGAGCTATAACCGCTACAAGGTGCCGCCCGGCGCCCAGCCCGCGCCCCCCGCTGCCGCCATTGCCCCCGCCGCAACGGAGCGACAATGAAGATTTTGCTGGGGATGATGTGGCTGCTGCACTGGTTGCCGCTGCCGCTACTGGGCCGTTTCAGCAATGCTGTCGGCACCCTGCTGTTCCTGTGGATGCGCAAGCGGCGCCAGATTGCGCTGATCAATTTGCGCCTGTGCCTGCCTGAACTCAGCGAGGGCGAACGCGTCAAGGTGGCGCACCAGCATTTCCAGGCCTATTCGCGCAGCGTGTGGGAGCGCGCCATCCTGTGGTGGGCTCCGGAATCGCGCTTGCGCCGCCTGATCGTCATGGATCCGGATTTCCCGGTGGCCGAACTGACGGCCGGCCCGACCATCATGCTGTGCCCGCATTTCGTCTGTCTCGACGTGGCGGGCGCGGCGACGGCGATGCAGATCAGCGCCTCGTCGATGTATGTGCAGCAAAAGAACGCCACCTTCGACAAGGTGCTGCGCGAGGGCCGCGCCCGCTTCCGTCCGGTGCGCCTGTTTACGCGCCAGGACGGCATCAAGCCCATCATCCGCGCGCTGCGCGAAGGCTTGCCGTATTTCATGCTGCCGGATATGGATTTCGGCGAGAAGGATGCCGAGTTCGTGCCCTTCTTTGGCGTCCCGGCCGCCACCCTGACGGCCACCGCGCGCCTGGCGGCCGCCACCAATGCCAGGATCGTGCCGGTGATCGCCACGTTCTTGCCAAATTTTAAGGGCTGGCGCGTCAAATATTATCCGGCCTGGGAAAACTATCCGGGTCCGGACATCAGCGCCGCAACGCGCCGGATGAATGAATTCATCGAAGAACGGGCGCGCGAACATCCGGCTGAATATTTCTGGACACATAAGCGCTTCAAGACCCGGCCGCCTGGCGAAGTTTCCCTCTATGAGCGCTGAATCGAAACAAATTTAAGCTAGACTGAGACTATGAAACTCAAATTTACCAAGATGCATGGCGCCGGCAACGATTTTGTCGTCATCGACGCCATCAACCAGCACATCGACTTCACGCCGGCCCAGTGGCAACACTTGGCCGACCGGCGTTTCGGCGTCGGCGCCGACCAGATCCTGGTGGTCGAACCCTCCAGCCGTCCCGGCTGCGATTTCCGCTACCGCATCTATAACAGCGACGGCGGCGAAGTCGAACAATGCGGCAACGGCTCGCGCGCCTTCGTCAAGTTTGTCGCGGAAAAAGGCTTGTCGCAAAAACGCAGCATCAGCGTCGAAACCATGGCCGGCGTGATCGCCCCCCGTCTGGAAGCCGACGGCAGCGTCACCGTCGACATGGGCGCGCCCATCCTCGAGGCCGCGCGCGTGCCCTTCGACGCCGCCGGCCTGGAAGGCAGGGCCGAGGGCCGCGATACCCTGTGGCCGCTGGATCTGGACATGCCTGGCGCCGCCAGCAAGAGCACGGTATGGGTCTCGGTCGTTTCGATGGGCAATCCGCATGCGGTGCAAGTGGTGGCCGACGCCGACCTGGCGCCGGTCGAGAGCAGCGGCGGCTTGATCGAACACCACCCGCGCTTCCCGAGACGCGTCAACGCCGGTTTCATGCAAGTGCTAGCGCGCGGCCATATCAAACTGCGGGTGCATGAGCGCGGCGCCGGCGAAACCCTGGCCTGCGGCACCGGCGCCTGCGCCGCGGTGGTGGCGGGAATACGCCGTGGCTTGCTGGCCTCGCCCGTGAAGGTCAGCGCGCGCGGCGGCGAATTGACGATACGCTGGGACGGCGAAGGCCAGCCCGTATGGATGACCGGGCCGGCCGTGACCGTCTTCGAAGGCGAGATAGAGATGTGAACCTCGACAAGCCTGCTGCGCAGCCCGCTCTCGCGTCTCCGTTGCTCACCGGCTCGGCGCCCGTACTGCGCACGGCTCCGCTACTCAACACGATATCGGGCTTGCTCGCTACGGTTTTTCGAGGTCCACTGGCGTGCGGCTATAAAGCGGCCGCATCAAAACGTGTGCTTGACGCCGGCGCCGACCAGGTTGTTGGTGTTGTGCAGGAAGCCTGAAGCGAAACCGCCTGCGACCCGGTTGAACATAAAGCCGGCGTAAAGATGGGTACGCTTCGACAAGCCGTAATCCCCCAGCAGCGAATAAAAGCGGTTCTTGCCGCCGCAGGAGGCGACGTTCACGCCGGTCGTGCAGCCGCCCGCCGAATAATCGTTTTGGTTGACCTGATAATAGGCGATCTTGCCGACGAAAGCCTCGGAAAAGTCATAATTGACGCCGGCAAAATAGACGTCGTACTGGCGCTGGTGAGTAAAGGCCGTGACGTTGACCAAGGCCACCGGGGCGCCCAGCACGCTCGTGATGCCGCGGTCGAGCTCGGGATTCGATGGATTGTCGAATTTCTGCTTCTCATAACCGCCGCGGAAATTCCAGGCATTCCATTTATAGCCGGCCGCAATCATGTAACCGGTGGTGTCGGCCACCGTCAGGTTCAGCGCGCCCAGCGTCGCCCCGCTGGCGACGGAAAACGCATCCTTGGCCTTCACATAACTGGCCTGGACGCCGAAAGGCCCGTTGGCGTAACCGGCGGTCAGCTGGTAGATCGACTGCGCGCTGGTGGAGCCGGACTGGCCGCCGAATTTGTACAGGACGCCGGCATTCCAGCCCTGCTCTTTGGAAATATACTTCCAGCGCACACTGTTATCGACGCGATAATTTTCCGTGAAGCCGCCGCCGGCATAAGAGCCGGAATAACCGAAGGGCGAAAACACTTGCGAACCGTCCATCGGATCGTAGACGATCATCGTATCCAGGCCCAGCGTGTAATTGCGGCCGACCAAAACAGTGCCCCAGGTATCCGAGGTCAAGCCGACGTTGGCCTGGCGGTTGAACAATTGTCCCGACAGCGAGCTGTCGGCGGCGACGGTGGTCTGGTTGCTCGAGGTATTGTTCTGCAACGATTGCAAGGCATTCGCAAACGTGCCGTGCTGAGGCTGGAAGGCGGTTTCCAGGTTGAACACCGCCTTGATCCCATTGCCCAGGTCTTCCGTGCCGCGAAAACCGATGCGCGAAGGCGTGATGCCGCCGTTGAACATGCCTGTGACGGCACGGTCGCCGAAGCGACTGGCCAGCGCTGTCATGCCGGTGGGGAAACTGTAGTCCTCGCTCGGCGAATGCGTCGAATGGCCGATGCCGATATCGAACACGCCGTAAATTTCAATGGACGAGGGCGCCGTCTGCGCAAATGCCCCATTCATCGCAAACAGTATTCCAAGGCCGAATGACTTCTTGTTTATTTTAAATTTCATGCCTGCTACTCCTTTTATTTTATGGAACTTCCGGGACTGGCGATGCCGTCTGACTGGCCGGTATCGTTTGAAGCGATTGACGGTATCAAATATCAAGCCCTGCGCATTTGATCTATCCCATGGGCCCGCCAAGCTTGGGATCGTCTGTGCACGGCGGCGCCTCGTTTGCGCTGCATCAAGCGGCTTCGGCAATAATCGGGTAGGCGGCGCGCATGTCGGCACCGCCGTGAAGCGCGGTTTTTTAAGCCCAAAGCCGGCATGCAAACCGCTGCGCCCCCCTGCTGTCGGTTAAAATTGCCAAAACTTCGCCTGCGGGCGCCATGGCGCCGCCGGCCCACACCATTTTTTTGACCGATACCTTCAATGACCGCTCCACTGGATTCCATCCTTGTCGCCCAATTCCTGCGCGATCACCCGCACTTTTTCGACGAGCACGCCGGCTTGCTGGGCGAGGTCAAGCTGGCCAGTCCGCTGACCGGACGCGCCGTCTCGCTGCAGGAGCGGCAAATGGAAGTGATGCGCGAGAGATACAAAGCGCTGGAATTGCGCATGGCCGACCTGATCCGCCTAGCCCAGGAAAATGCCGCGATCGCTCAGAAGTTCCATGGCTGGACCCGGTCCCTGCTGTTGCAGCGAGACAAAGCCGAACTGCCGCGCGCCGTAGTCGACGGCTTGATCAGCGCCTTCGGCGTGCCGCAAGCCACGCTGCGCCTGTGGGATATCGCGCAAGAGCATGCCGACGCCTGGTTCGTCCGCGGTGTGTCCGACGACGCCCGCATGTTCGCCAACAGCCTGCTGGCGCCGTATTGCGGCAGCAACCACGATTTCGAGGCGGTGCGCTGGCTGGAAGGCGCCGAAAGCGTGGCCTCCACCGTCATCCTGCCGCTGCGCGCGGCCGGCGCAAAGACCGCGTTCGGCTTGCTGATCCTCGGCTCGCCCGATGCGCAACGCTTCAGCGCCAGCATGGCCACCGATTTCCTGGTCAACATCGGCGAAACGGCCAGCGCCGCGCTGAGCTCCCTGCACGTTTGAGCCTGGAGGAAGCGATATGAGCGAAGCGCGCGGCAAGCTGGAATGGCTGGATGCCTACCTGGCCTGGCTGAGCACCCAGCGCAAGCTGTCGGGCCACACCACCGCCGCTTACGGCCGCGACTTGCGCGAACTGGCCGCGCATACCGGCGACACCGCCTGGCCGGCCGTCGGCCACTTCGACATTCGCCGCCTGAGCTCGAAAATCCATGCGCAGGGACTGGCTCCGCGCTCGATCGCCCGCAAGCTGTCGAGCTGGCGCGGTTTCTTCGACTGGCTCAGCCATGAAACCGCACTGCCCGTCAATCCGGTCGACGGCATCCGCGCGCCGAAACGCGGCAAGAGCCTGCCCAAGGCCCTGTCGGTGGACGACGCCGTGAACCTGGTCGGCACACCCTCGCGCCTGCATGCCGAACCGGAAGCGGCCGGCCTGTGCAACCGCGCCATGTTCGAACTGCTGTATTCGAGCGGCTTGCGGGTGTCCGAACTGGCCGGGCTCGACCTGCATTATCAAAAGGCCGCCGCCTCGCTGGGCTGGATCGATATCGATAACCAGGAAGTGCTGGTCACCGGCAAGGGCAACAAGATGCGCAAGGTGCCGGTCGGCAAGGCGGCGATGCAAGCCCTGGCCGCCTGGCTGGCCGTGCGTCCGGCCCCGGCCGACGGCGGCAACGCTCTCTTCCTCAGCAGCCGCGGCAGCCGCATTTCCCCGCGCGTAGTGCAGTTGCGCCTGAAGGCCCACGGCCAGGCCGTCGGCACTCCGGCGAATGTCCACCCGCATATGCTGCGCCATTCGTTTGCCTCGCACGTGCTGCAATCGTCGGGCGACTTGCGCGCCGTGCAGGAAATGCTCGGGCATTCCAGCATCACCTCGACCCAGGTCTACACCGCCCTGGATTTCCAGCACCTGGCCAAGGTGTACGATCAAGCCCATCCGCGTGCCAGGATCAAGGAAGGCAAATAAACAGCTGCTCAAAGCCTGATCAGCATCAAGCGCAACAGCCGTATTTGCAAGCAAATGGCAAAATCCGGCATAATCGTCCGCTTGTTCACTGACGCCCCCGGCCTTGGCTGTCAGCTCCCGGTATTTGGCCTCCATATTTGGCCTCCATTAACTAGACAGAAGACGGCGGCATTCCATGGCACTCATCCCCACTACCATCCTGACGGGCTTTCTCGGGGCGGGCAAGACCACCCTGCTCAACCGCATATTGCAGGAAGACCACGGCTTGCGCATCGCCGTCATCGAAAACGAATTCGGCCAAGAAAACATCGACAATGAAATCCTGGTGCAGGACAGTACCGAGCACATCGTCGAAATGAACAATGGCTGCATCTGCTGCACCGTGCGCGGTGACTTGATCGTCGCGCTCAGCGCGCTGGCGCAACAACGCCAGGCCGGCCAGATCGCCTTCGACCGCGTCGTCATCGAAACCACCGGCCTGGCCAATCCGGGACCGGTGGCGCAAACTTTTTTCATGGACGAGGAAGTGGCTTCCCTGTATATGCTGGATGCCATCATCACCGTGGTCGACGCCCGCCATGCCATGACCCAGCTCGACGAATACGAGGAAGCCCAGCGCCAGGTCGGGTTCGCCGACAAGCTGCTGTTGTCGAAGACCGACCTGGCCAGTGCAGACGAACTGGCTGTATTGCTGCCGCGCCTGAAGCGCATCAACCCGCGCGCGCCCATCGTCACCGCCGACTTCGGCCGCACGCCGCTGGCGGAAGTGCTCGACATAAAAGGTTTCAACCTGAATGAAAAGCTGGAACTGGATCCGGACTTCCTGGCGGCCGAGACCGAAGAGGTGCACGAACACGGCCACGTCCACAATGCGCATTGCGGCCATGCCCATGACCATCACCACGGCCACCACAGCGACGATATCGCCGCCTTTGTCTTCAAAAGCGAGCAAGCGTTCGACAGCGCCAAACTGGATGAATTCCTCGGCGGCTTGATCGACGTGTATGGTCCGCGCATGCTGCGCTACAAGGGCGTGCTGCTGATGCAGGGCGCCGACCGCAAGGTCATATTCCAGGGTGTGCACCAGTTGATGGGCAGCGACATCGGCGCCAAATGGGGCGAAAACGAGGCGCGCGGCAGCAAAATGGTGTTTATAGGCAAAAATCTGCCGAAAGATATCTTTATTCGCGGACTAGTACAGTGTTTGGTATAAACTAACCGGGATGGCAATATGAAGCAAAGCATGCCAAAATCGGTAAAAACAGACGGCGCAACCCGTCCTCGTGAGCGTGTTATTTGTGGCTGGCAAAATCGGCCCCGGCAAGGCCTAACCCAACAAACATATAGTCGCCGTCCCGCTTACCATGGCGCGGCGTCTGCAAGGCAGAAAAAAGTTGCCAAACATGCAAAAATAATCGCATGGCTGAATTAAGTAGTACCATCCGGAAAGCTGAAAAGTGCCAAAGCGGATACCGGTGCAGTTGACGGCCTTGCCGGTCAACTGATCAATTTGAAAACTCTGTCGTATCGAAGGTAAGCGAAGTGATGACTAAAACTAATAAATCGACCCCCGCCGCCAACACAGAAGGTCCGATCATCAGCGAAGACGAAATCCGCCAGATGAGCGATAAGGACTACATGAACCCGGCGCAAATGGCGTTTTTCAAGGCCCGGCTGCAACAGCTTGAAAAAGACTTGTTGAAGAATGCCGGCGAGACCACCGAACACCTGCGCGAAACCGTGCTGGTGCCGGACCCGGCCGACCGCGCCACCATCGAGGAAGAGCATGCGCTGGAATTGCGCACCCGCGACCGCGAGCGCAAGCTGCTGAAAAAAGTGCAACAATCGATCGCCGCCATCGATGCCGGCGATTACGGCTGGTGCGAAGAGACCGGCGAACCGATCGGCATCCCGCGCCTGATCGCCCGTCCGACCGCCACGCTGTCGCTGGAAGCGCAGCAGCGCCGCGAACTGAAGCAAAAACTGTACGGCGATTAAGCGCTACACAGGCGCAGAACAGGCGCGGCGGGCCGCCAAGGCCTGTCAGAAAAGCATGCGAGCCCCGGAGCGCATGCTTTTTTTCTTTCCGCGGCGAGCATATCCTGTCGAAATATAAGCGCGCGATAAGCTCAGGCGCACTTCGGCTACACTACGCAAGCTGCGGAAAGCCATATTTCTGCGAACACATAACGAGCGGCCAAGGCCAAGCCTGAAGGCCGGCGCGGCATCAACAGTATTGGCGCTAACGACAAGGGAAGACGTGGGACTGTTCTCACTGTTCAAGAAGAATGGCTCGGGTCAGGACGACGACCATGAAGCGGCACGCCTGCAGCGCGAGGAAGAGGCCGCAGGAACCGCGCGCCTGGTCGCCAACAGCGAGACCGACAGGCTGCGCCAGCGCGAAATCGCCCGCGCCACGGCGATGAAGATCGACGCCATCGAAGCGGCCATGGCCAACGACATTTTCAATACGCCGGAACCGGCCTGGGGCAGCGCTCCGAAACGCGGCGCCCGCGCGGCGCCGGCGGCTGGCGGCGCCCACCCCACCCTGCCCCTGCTCGACCAGCCCACCACCGAATTGCTCAGCGAACAAGAATTGCCCGAGGTCGCCGTCGCCGCGCAAACCGCGCCGGTAGTGGAAGAGATCGCCATCCTGTACGCCAACAACCAGCTCGCCGTGGCCGAACAGATGCTGGTGGCCAGCCTGACCGACGCCGGCCTGAACGACCGCACCGTCTGGTGGATGCTGTTCGACCTGTTTCAGGTCAGCGGCGAGCAAGAACAGTTTGAAAACCTGTCGATCGACTACGCCAGCAAGTTCGAGACGTCGCCGCCGTCCTGGACCGACCTGCGCCCGCCCGAAGGCGAGGGCCGGGACTATTCCGGCGTCACGCCGACGCAAGCCTTTGCCGGCGTGCTGGACCAAAACATCCAGCCGCAGTTGGAACGCCTGCTGTCCCTGGCCGAGGCCAGCCCGGTGCTGCGCCTCGAATTCAACCGCGTCAGCGCGGTCGAGCCGGCCGGCTGCGCCCTGCTGCTGCACGCGCTGCAAACGCTGCAGGCCAGGGAGCGCGAATTGATCGTCGTTGCCGCCGCCGAACTGGCGGCGCTGATCCGCAACATCATCCAGGTCGGCCAGCGCGACGACACGGAAGCTTGCTGGCTGCTGTTGCTGGAATTGCTGCAACTGTTGAACCGCGAAAAGGAATTCGAAGAAGCCAGCATGGATTACTGCGTCACCTTCGAAGTCTCGCCGCCGTCCTTCGTACCGTCCGTCAAGGTGGCCACGGCCAGCCGCCAGTATGTGTCGGTCTCGTCCGACCGCTTCATGCTGCCGGCCATCGTCGACGGCGCCGCCGCCGCGTTGCTGGAAGCGATCGACGCCTACGCCGCCGGCTACGAGGTGCTGGTATTCGATTGCTCGCGCCTGGTGCGCATCGATTTCGGCGCCGCCGGCCAGTTGCAAAGCCGCGTGACGGCGCTGGCCGCCGGCGGCAAGAAAGTCGAGTTCCGCGACCTCAACCACCTGGTGGCGGCGCTTTTGAGGTTGCTGGCGTTTTCCGACGTCGCGCGCATTTTCGCGCACAAGTATTAACGCCGTTTAAGCGGCGCCGGCCGCCATCCGCCGCGGCTTGCAATTGTCTTTTCCATCCCCACTTTTCCGGGATGCGTCACATTCGCATCACTACTTTGAGGTAAACATGGAACAATTTCACGGCACCACCATCCTGTGCGTGCGCCGCGGCAAACAAGTCGCCCTCGGCGGCGACGGTCAGGTCACCCTCGGCAATATCGTCATGAAGGGCACGGCCCGCAAGGTGCGCAAGCTGTATCAGGGCAAGGTTCTGGTCGGCTTCGCCGGCGGCACCGCCGACGCCTTCACCCTGCTCGACCGCTTCGAGGGCAAGCTGGAAAAACACCAGGGCAACCTGTTGCGCGCCTCGGTCGAACTGGCCAAGGACTGGCGCACCGACCGCGTGCTGCGCCGCCTGGAAGCGATGCTGCTGGTGGCCGATACGGAATCGACGCTGGTCATCACCGGCAACGGCGACGTGCTCGAGCCGGAAGACGGCATCGGCGCCATCGGCTCGGGCGGCATCTACGCCCAGTCCGCCGCCAAGGCTCTGCAGGAAAACACCGAGCTTACGCCGGCCGAGATCGTCAAAAAATCGCTGACCATCGCGGGCGAGCTGTGCATCTACACGAATATGTCGCATACGATAGAAACGCTGGAATGAATCAGGCCAACATCATGAACATGACCCCATTGGAAATCGTTTCCGAACTCGATAAACACGTGGTCGGACAGGGCAATGCCAAGCGCGCCGTCGCCATCGCGCTGCGCAACCGCTGGCGCCGGCAGCAGGTGGAAGAACCGCTGCGCCACGAAATCACGCCGAAGAATATCCTGATGATCGGCCCCACCGGCGTCGGCAAGACCGAGATCGCGCGCCGTCTGGCCAAGCTGGCCGACGCCCCCTTCATCAAGATCGAGGCGACCAAGTTCACCGAGGTCGGCTACGTCGGCCGCGACGTCGATACCATCATCCGCGACTTGATCGACATCGGCGTCAAGCAGACCCGCTCGGCGGAAATGAAGAAGGTGCGCCAGCGCGCCGAGGACGCCGCCGAAGACCGCGTCATCGACATCCTGGTGCCGCCGGCGCGCGATTTCGGCTTCAACGTCAGCGCCAGCGCCACCAGCGGCGTGGCGACGCCCGGCGTAGCGACGCCCGGCGAGAATACGCGCCAGACCTTCCGCAAGCGCCTGCGCCAGGGCGAGCTGAACGACAAGGAAATCGAGATCGAGCTGGCCGACGCCGGTCCGCAGATGGAAATCATGGCGCCGCCCGGCATGGAAGAAATGACGGAACAGATCAAGTCGATGTTTTCCGGGGTCGGCGGCGGGCGCAAGAAAAAGCGCAAGGTCAAGATTCGCGAAGCCCTGAAACTGCTGACCGAGGAAGAAGCGGCAAAGCTGGTCAATGAAGACGAGTTGAAGCAACGGGCGATCGCCAATGTCGAGCAGAACGGCATCGTGTTCCTCGATGAAATCGACAAGATCGCCAGCCGCTCGGAAACCGGCGGCGCGGAAGTCTCGCGTGCCGGCGTGCAGCGCGACCTGCT
>DASYLQ010000374.1:0-5624 GCA_036009485.1 Janthinobacterium sp. | reverse complement strand
AGTTGACGAAGCCGATGGGATTATTGATTTCATGCGCGATACCGGCCGCGAGCTGGCCGATCGACGCCATTTTCTCCGCCTGCAACAACTGGTCGTGCGCTTCCTGCAGCCTGGCGATCAGCAATTGCTGTTCCTCGCCCTTCGCCTGCAGCGCTTCTTCCATCTGCTTGCGGCCGGTGATGTCGGTCAGCGAACCGATCACTTCCAGCGGCGCACCGTGCTCGTCGCGCACCAGGCGCAGCGTGTCGTGCATCCACAGGTAGGAACCGTCGCTGATGCGAAAGCGGTATTCATAGGCGCGCTGGCCTTCGACGAACACCAGGGCCAGGCTGGAAAAAATATTCGGCGCATCGTCGGGATGGATATGGTCGAACCAGAAATTCGGATCGGCCACCATGTCTTCCGGGCTATACCCGAGCACGTTGCGGGCATTGTTGCTGACGAAAGTCATCTTGAAGTCGCCGCTGGGCACGGTGCAATAAATGATCGCCGGCGTATTGTCGATCAGGTATTGCAGGCGCACCAGGTCGGATGTCTGCGCCGGGCCGTGCGGCGGTGCGGACGCCACTGCCGCCGCCGATGGCGCCGCATCTTGCCCGTAGGCGGAAAAAAAATCCAGTTCTTCGAATGCCATCAGCTCTCCGCTTGTCGGCGCGCGCTGGCGGGTTGCCGGCCGGCCCTGCCCGCCTCTGCGCGTTTCAAGGAATTATGCGCTGAATTTCATCCGGCATCGACGCGTCGCGGCGGAATTTTTCGCCGCCCAGCCGCATCACCAGGCGCCGGCGCAGGAAGGCGATGGCGCCGGCGGCGGCAGCGGTTCGTCCGCGGACGCCGGCAGCCAGGCGCGCGGATCGACGCGGTAGTATTTCTGGAATTCGCCGAACAAGGCCGGATGGCGCTCGGCCATCTGCCACGGCTTTTCAAAGAAGGTTTCGGTGGCGACGGCAAAGAACTCGGCTGGATTGGTCGCGCCATAATGATCCAGCACGCTTTGCTGGCGGTAGATGGCGTCGTAGCGCAGGTTGGCGAAATCGCGCGACAGCACCGCGGCCCAGCTGTGGTAGCTCGACTCGCTGCCGAGGAAAGGGGCGCCGTTGGGGGCGCCCGATTCGCTGTCGAGCTGGTGGGCGAATTCATGCAGCACCACGTTCTGGCCATCGCTCCAGTCGCAAGCGCCGCGCTGGACGTGGTCCCAGGCCAGCACGACCCGGCCGTCGCCCCAGGACTCGCCCAGCAAGCCATGCTCGGCCTGGGTGATGACGCCGCCGGGGCCGACCTCGGCGCGACCGACCAGGAATTCAGTTGGATACACGAGGATGGACTGCAGCGCCGGATACACCCGGGTCGGCCGGTTCAGCAACAGCAGGCAAGCCTGGCCGGCGATGGTGAGGCGCATTTCTTGCGTCACTTCCAGGCCGTCGCAGCCGATAAATTTCTTTTGATACAGGAATTGCACGACCAGGCGCCGCAATTGGACCTGCAGATCGGCCGGCATGCGCGAATAGATGGGAATGTTCCGCTCAAGTATGGCGACGGCGCCGGCCGGCAGCGGCCGCGCCAGCGCGCGCCGCAAACGCCAGCGCGGCAGATACAAGGGCAAGGCGATCGCCAGCAGGGTGACGGCGATCCAGATCAGCGCGGCCATGGCGGACTCCCGGATACGCTGCTTCAGGACGCCCGGGCGGCGAAATAAGCGTCGAGCGCATCGGCATCGCCTACCACTACCAGTCTACCGCTGATAAACACCAGAGAGCCAGCGCCAGGCAACATGGAATTCCTTTCCAGATGAGTCAGAAAACGGAGCGGCCGGATGGCCACGCTACCCAAGTGGGGCGCCTTATCGGCTTTTCAATCGTTGCCGCCGAATCAAGGCAGCCTGGTAGTCAGCCTGGTAAACGGCCTGCAGCGCGAAGGCAAACGGCCGGGCATGCCCGGCCGTCCTGGAAACTCGACCGCCCTCGCCAAAGGCGCGATCGCCGCAGCTTATTCGCTTTTTTGCTGCGATGGCGCCGAACCGAACAATGCCGCCACCAGCGGATCGCGCATCACCGGGCCGCGGTTGACGCGGATGGCGTAATGGGTGTCGTCCGCCAGGATATGGAAATGGCGGCCGCTGCCGGCCATGCTTTGCTCGCGCAGGCCTGGACGGTCCTTGCGCGGCGCCGCGCTCTCGCGTTTTGGCTGGACGATGGCGGCCAGGAAGGCGCGCACCCGTTCGGGATCCGGCGTCAGCTGGTATACCGCCTTGCCCAGATAAGTGGCCGTGCCTTCGATGTAACGCGCCAGTTCGATGACGCCGGCTTCGCGCAGGTCGCGGATGTATTTGCGCGCGCCGGACGGGGAAAACTTGAGGAACCAGGCGATTTCGTCGGCCAGCATTTCATGCACCGACAGCTCGCCTATCAGTTTTTGCATGTTTTCAATACGCCGCAAGGTGGCTGAAGTCGAGCGCACCCGTTCGATCGGCGCCATCGAGATGGGATTCTTGCGTTCCGGTGGCACGGGAGCGGCGCGCTCGACTAGTGCCATCGCACCCTTGTCGGCGCCGCGCATTTCCTGGTGCGCCGCCTTCATCTCGTTCGCTGCCTGGATGTAAGATTCTCTCATTGCATGCATTTGTATACTCCTTAGTAACTTTATTAACGATAGCCAATAATCAGTAATCAGGATTACATGTCACGTCAGCAACTTCACCGCCACTGCTCCACACGTCTTCCACCTTCAGAGGCAGAATGCCAGCCGGCGATGGCTTGGTCTGTGCGACAGCGTACATAAAAGAAATATTGATCAGTCTGAATGGCTCCGCGCTTTCGATCGACTGCGTGCGTTCGCGTACAGAGCGCCCCGGAAGCCGGCCCTAAGCTGTTTCCGATTTGCGCGAGCAGCGCCGCAACACGGTGCTCCTCCCTATTGATTGCCATAACGGCCACACCGCGTGACCGCACCTTTCATAAGGAAACAACATGAAACACCCGATCACCTTGGCGGCCGCCGCTGTCCTCAGTCTGAGCGCATGCAACGAGACGCCGTCCAATACCCCACCGACACCAAAAACGGAAGCGCCTATCCCTACCCCCCAGCCAATGCCATCGTCATCTGCGCCCGCTACAGCGGCGGACGGGGCACAGGCCGCTCCAGGGGCGGATCCAGGGGTCGATCCAGCGGCGGATCCAGGCAAGGGGACGCCTGCTGTACCAACCAGCCCCGCGGCCAATCCCTCATCAGCCAACCCCGCGGCCGGCACGACGGAAGCGAAATAGGCATGTGAAATAATCATGTCAGTACAGAAATACGCCGCCAGATTGCCGCCTTTCCGTGTTGCGGGCAGACGCCAGCACTGCAACGCAATACGACTTTGATCGCCCCTGACAGACTTTAGTTCAACGAAAGAAGGCGCAACGCAAGCAATCTTGTGCCCGGGAAGGCAAGGTGTTCCTGCGACCGCCTCGCGCGCGTTTCCGACAAATTAAAATAATCAAATGACATGATTATAAAACAAACCATATTAACTGTAGGCACTGTTGAGAAAACGCATAAATGAACGCTATGTCATACTTGTCATAATTCAGCTGCATGACGTTCACCACGTATCTGTCAATTGAAGAGAAGTCGTGTACCGTTTTTTTAACAACAACAGAGAAGTTGTGTACCGTTTCCACAACACATTTGATATAGCGCAATGCTTTGTGCGCCACCGCACCGACCGAGTGAACGCCAGCCCATATTCTTCAATCCAACAACAAACGCAGTAGTCCTAGCGCGAAAGCGTGTTGTTGTGTGACGAATTACGCTGTAATTAGTGTGACCTTTATTAACGTTCTGGGAGTTACTTGTGAATAATTTAAGAAAAATAACCATCGCCGCCGCAGCTCTCTGCTCAGCATTTGCCGTACAAGCGCAAGAAATCAATCCAAGCTGGTACATCCAGCCTAGCGTCCAGGGCATGAAGCCTGATTCGGACCTGCCTGTCGACAAGACCGGTCCAGGCGCTGGCCTGCGTTTCGGCAAGCCTATCAGCCAGGACTGGGACATCCAGATCGGCACGACCTATGCCCGTTCGCGTGAAGACGGTTCGCGCTACCAGCAAAACACCCTGGGTATCGATGGCTTGTACATGTTCTCCCGCAAATCGTTCCGTCCATTCATCCTGGTCGGCGTCGGTGCCGAGCGCGACCGCCTGAACGTGTACGGTTCCGGCGTCGAGCCGCGCAAAACGTCGCCATACGCATCGCTGGGCGCTGGTTTCCAGGCCGATATCAATGATCAATGGTCTTTCCAGGCTGACATCCGTGACGTGCATGGCTTTATCCGCAGCGATGAATTGCCGGTCAGCAAAACCAATAATTACTATGTGACGATTGGTTTCAACTACGCCTTCAACAAACCGCCGGTCGCCGCGCCAGCGCCTGTGGTCCAGGAACCACCTCCGCCGCCACCGCCGGCCACTCCAGCGCCACCGCCGCCAGCACCGCCGCCACCACCAGCGCGCTTTGAAAAAATCACACTGTCGTCGACCGAACTGTTTGCTTTCGACAGCGCCAAGCTGAGCCCGTCACAGCCTAAACTGGACGAAATCGCCAGCGCGTTGAGCTCGGCCCCTGATGTCAACAACATCGTCATCACCGGCTATGCAGACCACATCGGTTCCGCCAAGTACAACCTGAAATTGTCCCAGCAGCGCGCCGACTCGGTCAAAGCCTACCTGGTCAACAAAGGTATCGACCCCAGCCGCCTGACCGCTGTCGGCAAGGGCGAAGCCAATCCTGTGGTCGTCTGCACCAACAAAAAACGTGCCGACCTGATCAAGTGCCTGGAGCCTAACCGTCGCGTCGAAGTGGAACAGATCACGATCGAACGCCGCGTGCAGTAAGCTGCCGGCAAGTTGGCACAGCTTAAAAATCAGCTGTAAGCGTCGAAGTGGTTCGCCACTAAGCGATAAAAAAGGGGCGTTTCGCCCCTTTTTTATGGCGACAGCCAAGGCAAGGGAAACTCAAGTGAATCTGCAACAATTCGCCCCGTTCGCCCGCGAAATGCGCATCGTCATCGCGTGCTCCGTGTCGGAATGGTTCGAGCACCGCGCGTCCAGCAAGGGCGCGGCGCTGGCTTTTTATACGCTGTTTTCGCTGGCGCCTGTCCTGGTCCTGGTGATCGCCATCGCCGGCTTTTTTTACGGCCCGGATGCAGCCCGCGGAGAAATACTCGAACAATTGCGCGGCTTGGTCGGGCCGCAGGGCGCCGAAGCGATCCAGCTGGTGCTGGCCGGCGCCAGCAATCACGAAGAAGGCCGGGTAGCGACGCTGATCGCCACCGCCCTGCTGCTGTTCGGCGCCACCAGCGTCTTTGCCGAGCTGAAGGCCAGCCTCGACGATATCTGGCAAGTCCCCCCTTCAAAACAATCCGGCATCTGGGATACCGTGCGCACCCGCCTGCTTTCCTTCGGCCTGGTGCTGGTACTGGCCTTCCTGCTGATGGTCTCGCTGGTGGTCAGCGCCGCCCTGGCCATCCTGGAACGCTTCTGGGGCGGCATATGGCAGGATGCGGTCTTGATCCTGTCGCTGCTGTCGGGGCTGATTGGATTCGGCGTGATCGCCGCGCTGTTCGCCGTGATTTACAAGATGCTGCCG
>DASYLQ010000373.1:0-2139 GCA_036009485.1 Janthinobacterium sp. | reverse complement strand
GTGCGGCCTTCGCTGTCGAAGCCGGACCGCGGCATCGTCGTCTCGGTCTGGCAGGCCAGCAACCAGCATGGCGAACTGGTGGCGACCGTCGAAGGGATGGGCATGTTCGGGCGCCGGCCCGCGCCCGAACCGCCGCACGCGTAAGCGGCGGCAGCGCCTAGTCCTGGGCCGACAGGCAATAGCGGTTGCGGCCCGTGCCCTTGGCGCGGTACAGCAGGGCGTCGGCGGCGCGGATCAGGTCCGACGCTTCGTTGCTCTCGCTCGGCATCAGGCTGGCCACGCCCATGCTGACGGTGACATGCGGCCCGACGGTCGAACTGGCGTGCGGCAGTTGCAGCAGCCGCACTTCGGCCAGGATGCGCTGCGCCACCACTTCGGCGCCTTGCCGGTTTTCCTGCGGCAGCAGCATGATGAATTCCTCGCCGCCGTAACGCGCCAGCAAATCCGGCGGCCGGGCGGCGCAGCGCTTCATCGCCGCGCTCACTTGCTGCAGGCAGGCGTCGCCGCCCTGATGGCCATAGGTGTCGTTGTATAGCTTGAAGCAATCGATATCGGCCATGATCAGCGCCACCGGCGCGCCGGCGCGGGCGCAGCGGCGCCATTCATTGTCCATGGTCTCGCTGAAGCTGCGCCGGTTGGCGACCCCGGTCAGGCTGTCGGTCAGGGTCATTTCGCGCAGGGCGTCGCTCTGGCGCTTGACGGTGAGCTGGGTGCGCACCCGCGCCCGCACCACCGCCACGTTGAAGGGCTTGCTGATGAAGTCGGCGGCGCCGGCTTCCAGCGCGCGCGTCTCGTCTTCCGGCTGGTTCAGCGCGGTGACGAAAATCACCGGGATGTCTTTCAGCGCGTTCGCGGCGCGCAAGGCGGCGCAGACGGCGTAGCCATCCATGCCAGGCATGACCGCATCGAGCAGGATCAGGTCGGGCTGCTGGGCGCGGGCGATGTCCAGCGCCTTTTCGCCGCTCAGCGCAAACAGCACGTCGTGTTCGTCGCGCAGCGCCTGGTGAAGAATCTGCACATTTTCCATCGCGTCGTCGACGATGAGTATGCGTCCATTCAGGGCGAGGTCAGTCCAGCTCATGCACTATCCTTTCGCTTCAACAGCCATTCCCGGCCCGGTCCAGCATCGCCCGCACCAGTGTTTCCGCCACGCCGAAGCTGAGCGTCTCGACCGCGTCGGCCAGGGCCAGCGTCGCCTCGCGCTCGCCGCGCTCCAGCGCCGGCCGCAGCGCCTGGAAGCGGGTCAGTGCTTTGAGATTGCTATTTTGTAGCAAAGCCAACAGTTCCTCCAGCGCGCGCGGCAGGTCGGCATCCGCCGCCGCCGTGTCGTTCCCGGGCGGCGCCGACGGCAGCGGCAGCGTGCGGGCGGCGTCGATCACCACCGCCATGGCATGCTCGAGCGCGTCCAGCTGGGCCGCCAGCTCGGCCGGTTGGGCGCCGTTCAGGGCGATTTCGGCCAGCGAAGCCATCGTCGCGACGTCGCCGGCGCCGAGGTTGGCGGCGACGCCGCGCAGGCGGTGCAGCATTTGCGCGGCGGCGCGCCGTTCGCCGGCGACGATCAGGCGGCGCGTCTCGGCCACGGCGTCGCCCTGCGAGTTTTCAAAGCGCTTCAGCAGCGCGACGAAGGCGGCGTCATTGCCGCCGAAGCGCTGCAGCGCCGCCTTCAGTTCGATGCCGGGCAAGTGCCGCGGCAAGCCGGCGGCCAGGCCGGGCGCCGCGGCGGCGCCTGCGCTTGCTCCATCGCCGGCGCCATCCTGCTGCGGCAGCGGCGGCGCCAGGCGGGTCAGCGTATCGATCAATTCATCGACCTCGATCGGTTTCGAGACGTGGGCGTTCATGCCGCTGGCGATGGCCTGGCGGCGGTCGTCCTCCATGGCGTTGGCCGTCATGGCGACCACCGGCAAGCCGGCCAGGCCCATGGCGCGGATCGCCCGCGTCGCCTCGTAGCCGTTCATGACCGGCATCTGCAAGTCCATCAGCACGGCGTCGTAGTGTTCCGTTTCAGCCAGCAGCATGGCTTTCAACATGTCGACGGCGATGCCGCCATGGGCGGCGACGTCGACGCGGGCGCCGGCGTGCAGCAGGATGTATTGCGCCACTTCCTGGTTGATCTCGTTGTCCTCCAC
Source organism: Janthinobacterium sp. (assembly GCA_036009485.1). Classification (GTDB taxonomy): domain Bacteria; phylum Pseudomonadota; class Gammaproteobacteria; order Burkholderiales; family Burkholderiaceae_D; genus Janthinobacterium. The sequence goes on along the minus strand of DASYLQ010000373.1, from coordinate 13 downwards.
CAGCAGGATGCGC
>DASYLQ010000372.1:0-4763 GCA_036009485.1 Janthinobacterium sp. | reverse complement strand
GTGCATTCGGCATCGCCGTGCAGCAAGACGATGCGGCGCCCGCCGATCAGCGCCACGTGGGGCTCGTTCAGCAGCGTCATGCCGGCCGCCGAGGCCAGGCGCTCGCCGACGAGGAAATCGCGATTGCCGGCGATCCAGAAGATGCGCACGCCGGCGTCGCTGACGGCCCGCAGCGCATTCGCCACGCTCAAGTGAAACGGCTCTTCCAGGTCGTCGTCGCCGGCCCAGTACTCGAACAGGTCGCCCAGCAGGTACAAGGCTTGCGCCGCCGGCGCGCGCGTCGCCAGGAAGTCGAAGAAGGCCCGGCTGGTGCGCGGGTGGGCCGCTTGCAGGTGCAAGTCGGAAATAAAAAGCGCGAGGTTTTTTTCGCCAGGCATGGTCATCGCGACCCCTGCTTCAATACAGACCGCAAAGACGGATGGCGATGCCTGGAAGCCATGGGGATTACGCCGCCGCTTCGATTTTTTCGATGATCACGTCTTCCTTCGGCACGTCGGAATGCATGCCGGAGCGCGAAGTCTTGACGGCGCCGATGGCGTCGACGACTTCCTGGCCTTGCGTCACTTTGCCAAACACGGCGTAGCCCCAGCCGTCCTGGCCAGGATAGTCGAGGAAGCCATTGTTCTTGACGTTGATGAAGAATTGCGCCGATGCCGAATGCGGATCGGAGGTACGCGCCATGGCCAGCGTGTACGGCTCGTTCTTCAAGCCGTTCTTGGCTTCGTTTTCCACGGTCGTGTCGGCCGCTTTTTGTTTCATGCCGGGTTCGAAACCGCCGCCCTGGATCATGAAGCCATCGATGACGCGATGGAAGATCGTATTGTTGTAGTGGCCGGCGTTCATGTAGCCGAGGAAGTTTTCCACCGTTTTCGGCGCTTTGTCAGCGTCCAGTTCGGCGGTGAACTTGCCCATGTTGGTGGTGATGACGACAGCTGTCATGATGGTTCCTGATAAGTGATAAGTGATGGTTGAAATGTCCGCTTGCGCGGCCCGCGCCAGGCGCCGGTCGGATCGCTCGGATTATAGGGATTTCCCTGGCAGGCCGCTATTTTACTGCTTTGCCGGCAGGGGCTTCTTCAGCAGTGTGGCCGACTCGATCACCACCTGTTTCACCGGCACGTTTTCAAACGGACCCTGGTCGGTGACTGGCACGGCCTTGATCTTGTCGACCACGTCCATGCCGCTGATGACCTTGCCGAACACCGTGTAGCCGAAGCCGTCGCGGCCCGGATAGTCGAGCGGGGTGTTGTCGGCGACATTGATGAAGAATTGCGCGGTGGCCGAATTGGGATCGCCGGTGCGCGCCATGGCCACGCTGTACGTGGTGTTCAGCAAGCCGTTTTTCGCTTCGTTCTGCACCGGCTTTTTGGTGGCTTTCTGTTTCATGTTCTTGTCGAAACCGCCGCCCTGGATCATGAAACCGTCTATCACGCGGTGAAAGATCGTGCCCTTGTAAAAGCCGCTTTTCACGTATTGCAGGAAGTTGTCGACGGTCTTGGGCGCCTTGTCATGGTCCAGTTCCAGCACGATTTCGCCCATATTCGTTTTCAGCGATACCTGCGCCGTGTTGCTCGCGGCCAGCACGGCGCCCGACAGCGCCAGGCCGGCGAACAAGGTCATGAATTTTGCCAGGAATGGCAGGCTGCGCTGTTTCGTCTCTTGCATTGTTTTGCTTCCCCAACGGTGGTGTTTGTTCAAATGTAAAGCAGTGAAAATTTCGTTTTTACGGCCAAAATCCCAATTCATATCGGGCCAGTCTGGTTTTTATCAATGTTATACTTGATCTGGAACGTCCCGATTACGTCCCATTCTAACAAAGAAGAACAATACAGAGGACTGACAGTCACTTGGCACATCATGGATGATCACTGGCGCGGCGCTTATTGTGCCGGCGCCGTGTCGCCGTATTGCCTGCTGTCGGCCCGCTTTAACGCAAGAGTCCATGAGCAATTTACCGATCAAGTTTCACAGTCAGCTGGCCAGCGAATTAAAGGTGTACAACACGCTGGCGCGCGAAAAGCAGGTGTTCGAACCAATTCAGGTGGGCAAGGTCCGCATGTATGTCTGCGGCATGACCATCTACGATTACTGCCATATCGGCCATGCGCGCATGATGATGGCCTTCGACGTCGTCTACCGCTGGCTGAAGGCGCTGGACTATGACGTCACTTACGTGCGCAACATCACGGACATCGACGACAAGATCATCAAGCGGGCGGTGGAAAACGGCGAAACGATTTCCCAGCTGACCAGCCGCTTCACCCAATACATGGATGAAGACACGGCGGCGCTCGGCATCTTGCCGCCCGACCAAGCGCCGCGCGCCACCGAATACGTGCCGCACATGCTGAGCCTGATTGAAAAGCTGGAAAGCCGCGACCTGGCTTACCAGGGCGGCGATGGCGACGTCAATTATGCGGTGCGCAATTTCCCCGGCTACGGCAAGCTGTCCGGCAAGTCGCTGGACGACTTGCGCGCCGGCGAACGCGTCGACGTGAATACCGGCAAGCGCGATCCGCTCGACTTCGTCCTGTGGAAATCGTCGAAGGAATCCGAGCCGGAAGAAGTCAAATGGGATTCGAAATGGGGCAAGGGCAGGCCCGGCTGGCATATCGAATGCTCGGCCATGGCGTGCGCGCTGCTGGGCGACTATTTCGACTTGCACGGCGGCGGCGCCGACCTGCAATTCCCGCACCACGAAAACGAGATCGCCCAGTCGGAAGGCGCCTTCGGCCATGCCAGCGTGAAGTACTGGATGCACAATGGCTTCGTGCGCCTGGATAATGAAAAGATGTCCAAATCGCTGGGCAACTTCTTCACGATCCGCGAAGTGCTGAAGAAATTCGATGCCGAAGTGATCCGCTTCTTCATCTTGCGCGCGCATTACCGCAGCCCGCTGAATTATTCCGACGTGCACCTGGACGACGCCCGCGTCGCGCTGACGCGGCTGTACACGGCCTTGGCCGAGGCGCCGCCTACGCCCGCCGCGGCCGCGGTCGACTGGAGCGAGGCCCACGCGAGCCGTTTTGCCGACGCCATGAACGACGATTTCAATACGCCGGTGGCGGTGGCGGTCCTGTTCGACCTGGCCACGGAAGTCAACAAGAGCAAGTCGCCTGTGCTGGCGGCGCAATTGAAGGCGCTGGCCGGCGTGATCGGTTTGCTGGAACGCACGCCGCAGCAATTCCTGCAGGCGGCCGTCGGCGGCGCGGACCAGGCTGGCGACGGCGCGATCGAGCAAGCCATCGCCGCGCGCATCGAAGCCAAGAAGGCGCGCAATTTTGCCGAGTCGGACAAGATCCGTGCCGAACTGCTGGCCGCCGGGATCGTTCTGGAAGATAAACCGGACGGATCGACCAACTGGCGCCGCGCATGATGACCGCGGCCAGGGACAACGGCGAGACAAGTGAGCCAACCCCGCTGGCGCCGGTGGCGGTGCCGCCGTACTGGGAAGAGGCGAAGGTCGAACTGATGAAGCGCGACCGCATCATGAATAAGCTCATCCCGCAATTTGGCGACCTGCACCTGGTCGGCCATGGCGACCCGTTCTCTACCTTGGCCCGTTCCATCGTCGGCCAGCAAGTGACGCCGAAAGCGGCCGACACGGCCTGGCGCAAGCTGCTGCTGGCCTGTCCCAAGTGCACGCCGGCGCAAGTGATCAAGGCTGGCCAGGAAGCGCTGGCCGGCTGCGGCCTGTCGAAGCGCAAGACCGAATACATCCTCGACCTGGCCGACCATTTCAAGACCCGGCGCGTGCATGCCAACCAGTGGGACCAGATGGACGATGAAGCCGTCATCGCCGAACTGGTGCAAATCCGCGGCATCAGCCGCTGGACGGCGGAAATGTTCCTGATCTTTAATCTGCTGCGGCCGAACGTGCTGCCGCTCGACGACGCCGGCCTGATCCAGGGTATCAGCGTCAATTATTTCTCTGGCGAACCGGTATCGCGCAGCGATGCGCGCGAAGTGTCGGCCAATTGGGAACCGTGGCGCACGGTCGCCACATGGTATTTATGGCGGAGTCTGGACCCGGTTCCGGTAGAATAGCGCTCGAATTAGCATAGTGTCGCCGCGCGAAACACCGCCGCGGCCGGTAATAACACGGAGGTATAATGACCAAAACAACTTTCCTCAACTTCGAGCAACCGATCGCGGAACTCGATGCCAAGATCGAAGAACTGCGTTTCGTGCAAGACGATTCCGCCGTCGATATCTCGGAAGAGATCGACCGCCTGGCCAAGAAAAGCCAGCAGTTGACCAAGGATATCTACGCCAAGCTGACGCCGTGGCAAGTATCGCAAATTGCGCGCCACCCGCAGCGTCCGTATACGATGGATTACGTGAACGAGATCTTCACCGACTTCCATGAATTGCACGGCGACCGTTCATATGCCGACGACTTGTCGATCATCGGCGGCCTGGCCCGTTTCAATGGCCAGCCCTGCATGGTCATCGGCCACCAGAAGGGCCGCGACACCAAGGAGCGCGCGCTGCGTAACTTCGGCATGCCGAAGCCGGAAGGTTACCGCAAGGCCATGCGCCTGATGAAACTGGCCGAGAAATTCGGCTTGCCGATCTTCACCTTCGTCGACACCCCCGGCGCTTTCCCCGGCATCGACGCCGAGGAGCGCGGCCAGTCGGAAGCCATCGGCCACAACCTGTACGTGATGGCGGAACTGAAAGTGCCGCTGATCGCCACCATCATCGGCGAAGGCGGCTCCGGCGGCGCGCTGGCGATCGCCGTCGGCGACGCCGTGCTGATG